>CAWUMA010000172.1:0-2085 GCA_963923835.1 uncultured bacterium | reverse complement strand
GCCCGTTTGACCTCGTCGTCGCCGATGGCGTTCCACTCGGCCCGTTCGATCATGGCGAGACGCCAGCCGGCTATCAGGCCCAGATTTTCCACGGGCACCGCGGAGTCTTTCAAGAAGCAGTGCGAATTGGTGAAGAGAAGAATGGCGAGGAATTGCAACTTCGGACCACCGGCGATGAGCAAGCCGCCACCGGTGCGGGCCCGTTCTTCCGCCCGAGCTCGGGCTTCTTTCACCGACGGGCCCGAATACGGGAGTGCGTGAGAACGTTCGTAGAGAGCGAGTTCAAGGTCGGCGAGACGCCGGAAGAACGATCCCTGAGCGAGGGGACCCGAATCGGGGAGGACGTCGGCCCAGCGACGAATGAGTTCCATCCCCTCCTGGTGATTGATGGCCAGTGCCTCGTCGTACTGGCCCGCCAGCAGGGCAACGCGCTGGTGAACCAGGCGAACCTGATTCATGATCCCCTCGATACCGTTGGCCGTCTCAACCAGGGGACGGAACACGTTGGCGTCCTTGTCCTTGAAGAGTCGTTCCAGGTTCTCCCGGACGTTGCCGATGACAATGGTCGCGCAGTCTGCGGCCATCTTGGCCGCCTCGCGGACTTCGTTGTACGCACCACGGCGGAAGAAATAGGTGCTCAACGCCGCTGACACCATCGCTTTGAGCATGACGTCGTCCATGGGGGCGATGTAGGCGAGGGTTTCGCGCGCCACCGAGAGGCCGTCGTGACCCTGACGATCCATCAACTCGCGGAGTTTGGTGCGGGCCAAGATTCCCAGTTCCATCCTCAGCGGTGCCGCACGCATTGCTTCCAGCTGCTGCACGAAGTTGGCGTACAACTCGTCCGACAGACGCAAACCCTCGGATGTTGTCCAATTCGAATTGCCCAGCACGAGCAGGTAGTACATCCAGAACTCGAGGTCCCGAAGTTCCAGAGGAACGTTGGGGGTGGTCGAGGTCATGAAGCGCTCGGCGTATTCGCGCAGCCCCTCCTGGTCGGTGATGTGGGCCATTGACCAGTCTTCGGTGGTGTCAGTCATTGTCGGTCCTTTCATTGGTGGGAAATAGCGGAGTACGTGGCGTCAACTCGACGCTGAGCACGTCGCGTAGGAGGCGCGCCTTCACGCGTTCGTCGTTGGTGAGGCTCAACGCCGAGGCGAGAATCCATTGGGTCACTTGTCGCATCGACACGGCCAGTTGCCGTGAAATCGTGATGGGGTAGGCGTCAAGGTCCTGGCTCACGCCACGATCTCGGAGTTGAGCGATCGCGGCACGGGCGCTTTCAATCTCTCGGGCCAGGGACTTGACGCCGGACTTCTCGTCACGGCTGAGTGAGACATCTGGCCCGCGAAGTCGCTCCAGTAGATCGGTGAACGCGTGCAGTGTGGAGTCGTACATCGTGACGCCGGCCTGATCGCTGGAGGTGGCCGCCGCGGCTCGTCCGAGGGCGGTGGTGGCCGGAGCGAACTTGGTCGTTCGGTGCTGGTCGTACTTGCCACGCAGGAACCAACCGAACCAGATCATCAAGAGGTCGGTGAGTAAGTGACCCGAACGTGGTGGGTTGTTTTGAATGACGAGAGGCGGACTCGGTGGGAGGTACGAGTTCGAGGATGTCGGACCCCACTGGTTCGGTGGGAACGGACCGGGATACGGGTACATCGACATCGGCGACACGGTACGGACCACCTGTGACACCTTTCAAGTCGCAAACGTCGGTAGGGTGGAATTCAACGCAAAGGGGCCCTTTCGGAATGTTCGGTGTGACTATTTCTTCCGGCGTCGCCGTTCTCGTGGCGGCGGTCTTTCTGGCCTGTGCCGTGGAGATGGTCGAGGCCCTGACCATCGTTCTGGCGGTCGGCCACACCCGGGGGTGGCGCTCCGCGTTTGAGGGGGTGGCCGTCGCCCTCGGAGCCCTCGCGGCCCTGGTCGCCGTGTTCGGACCGGTGCTCGTGCGCGTGCCGCTGTCGGCCCTTCGCCTCATGGTGGGCTCGGTCCTGTTGATCTTCGGACTGCAGTGGCTGCGAAAGGCCGTCTTGCGCGCGAGCGGCCACAAGGCCAAGCACGACGAGGACGCCATTTACGAAC
>CAWUMA010000171.1:0-2105 GCA_963923835.1 uncultured bacterium | reverse complement strand
GTCGCAGCGGGGCTTCGCTCTGTCCACGGACTCCAACCCGCGATGGTGCGCCCTTGACCCGCGAACCGGTACGGCGCTCACGGTGGCCGAGTCGGTCGCCAACCTCGCGTGCGTGGGGGCGACCCCGAAGGCCGTGGTCAACTGTCTCAACTTCGGGAACCCCGAGCACCCCGAGGTGATGTGGCAACTCTCAGAGGCCGTCGATGGAATGTCGGAGGCCTGTGAAGCCTTTGGTCTGCCGGTCATCGGTGGCAACGTCTCTCTTTACAACGAGAGCGGGGGTCGCGACATCGACCCGACTCCCGTGGTCGGGGTCGTGGGCCTCGTCGATTCACTTCTCGCACCACCCCCGGGCTGGGCGTGGCGCACGGGGGACACCGTGTTCCTTGTCGGTCACCGTGAGGCTGTCGGCAAACAGGCCTTCCCCCTCGGAGGATCGCGCTGGGCCACCCAGCGCGGCCGTCGTGGTGGCCACCTCCCCGGATTCGATGGCCAGCGACTGCGCCCCGTCAACACCTTCATCGCCGGCGAAGTGGCGGCCGTGTGCGCCGGCCAGGCGTCGGATCTCACGGCAGTGCACGACGTGGCCGCCGGCGGTGTGGGAGTGGCTCTGGCGAGCATGGTTGTGGCCGCCGGAGTGGGCGTGCAGGTGGGTGAAGCCACCGAAGCGGCTGAGCTCTTCAGCGAGTTCCCGGGAAGGTTCGTGGTGGCGACATCGGACCCGCAGGCCTTCGCTGCGCGCGCGGCGCACGCCGGCGTGCCGGTGACCGTACTCGGCACCGCGGGGGGCGATGAGTTGGTGATTGCCGACTTGGTGCGAGTCAGCGTGGCCCAACTCGCCGACCGGCGTGGTGGCGCACTCGAGCGCGCCCTGCAACTCGCCGACTAACGCGCCGCCTTCATCGCGTCGAGCACCTCGTCGGGTACGCGCACGCCGTGGGCCCCGTGGGCGATCTTCACGCCGGGTTTCACCGCACCGTGGAAGTCCGAACCGCCGGTGACAAGAAGACCCGTGTCCTTGGTGGTCTGAATGACGAAGCGGCGCATGTCCTCTTCGAACCCGCCGTAGTAACCCTCGATGCCGTCCACGCCCCGGTCCTTGAACCGGGCGAACAGAGCCCCGAGGTGCCGTTCGATGTGCTCCTGGCTCGCCTCCCCGAAGTAGTTGCGCAGTGGGTGAGCGATGACAATCAGGGGCCGGCCGCCCTCGACGGGGTGCTCTCGCAGCAGCGCGATCATCTCGTCCAGGGGTGGCGTCTCACGGGCGATGTAGTAGAGGCCCTGGTCGCCGATGAAGTCGTCGTAAATGGGTTGGTAGTAGTCGTGGGTGGCGCCGTGCACGAGGTCGGGGTGACGCTCGACCATCAACTTCGCGAAGTGGGGCTTGCCGATGTTGTCGGTGCCCTTGGCTTCTTCGACCAGATCCTCGAAGGTGATGCTGGTAAACCCGGCGCCGTGGAGAACCTCGAGCAGGTTGATGTTGCGCTGCTTACGCCCGGCGCGGATCTCCTCCAGGCGGACCTGGAATGGGTGGGCCGGGTCGAGGGGTGGCCAGTACACGAGCACGTGGGCGTGCACGTCGCCGATCACGCCCCGCCGGTCGGTGACGTTCTCGGTGTCCACCAGGGACAACTCGATTCCGGGGACCCATTCGATACCCCGCTCGGCGCAGGCCGCCTCCATCTCGGCGGCGCTGCTGGTGGTGTCGTGGTCGGTAAGCGACACGGCCCGAAGTCCCGCCCGCCGGGCCAGTTCGGCCACTTCGGTGGGCGTGCACGTCCCGTCCGAGTGGGTCGAATGGGTGTGCAGGTCAATCACGATGCCAGCGTACCGAGGGGGAGTGACGCCCCCGGGTCTGTGGGAGACTCGTCCCGTGAGCGCCGGCCCCGCGACCCGTACGGTGGGTCAGGCATGAAAGAAGCCTGTGGCGTCGTCGGCATCGTGGTCCCCGGCCGCGACGCGGCACACCTGTGTTACGACGCCCTCTACGCCCTCCAACACCGCGGGCAGGAGTCGGCCGGCATGGCGACCTTCGCCGATCGACAGATCACCGTCGTCAAGGACAACGGACTCGTCTCCCACGTCTTCGCCGACTCGACGTTGCG
>CAWUMA010000170.1:0-2106 GCA_963923835.1 uncultured bacterium | reverse complement strand
CCGTGGCGACCCACCGTTTCGAATCCCGAGCGCCGGGCGTAGCTGGTGCCCACTTCGAAGCCCGAGGCGAAGATAATGCAGTCGAGTTCGTAGTAGTCCTCGCCCACCCACAGTCCGTGGGCGTCCATCTTGCGCACGCCCTGTCCGTGGGTGTCGACGAGGTGAACATTGGATTGGTTGAAGACGGGCAAGAACTCGTCGTGGAAGCACGGCCGCTTGCACAACTGGCGGTACCACGGCTTCAGAGCTTCGGCGGTCGTCGGGTCGCTGATGATGGCGTCGACCCGCGCGCGGATTTCTTCCATCTTCTCGTCGTCACAGTCTTCGTAGGCGCGGGCCATCAACTCTGGTGAGAAGCGGCCGCCGCTCTCACCCATCTCGGTGACGACCCGGTCACGGATGCGCTTGGTGATGTCGGTCCAGCCATCTTCGACGAGGTCCACCTCGGCGAACTGGCCGGTCTGGAGCGTGACGAAGTTCATCAACCACTCGCGCTGCCAGCCGGGCTGAAGGCTCTCAGCCATCTCGGGGCCGAGCGGTCGGTTATTGCGAATATCAATTGACGATGGTGTGCGTTGGAAGACGAACAGATCCTTCGCCGTTTTGGCGAGGTGGGGAATGCACTGGACGGACGTCGCTCCCGTACCGATGATGCCCACTCGCTTGTCGCGGAGGTTCTCCATCAGCGCGCCCTCGGGCGACCCGCCGGTATAGCCATAGTCCCAGCGACTGGTGTGGAAGGTGTGACCCTCGTACGACTCGATGCCCTCGATGCCGGGCAACTTGGGTCGGTGCAGAGGGCCGGTGCCGGTCACCACGAACCGGGCACGGAGTTCGTCACCCCGGTCGGTGCGCACGAGCCAGCGGTCGAGCGACTCGTCCCAACGAAGCTCGAGCACGTTGGTCGAGAACAGGGCGTGGTCGTAGAGGTGAAAGGTGCGGGCGATGCGCTGGGCGTGGGCGAAGATCTCGGGCGCGTGGACGTACTTGGCGCTGGGCAGATAGCCCGTCTCTTCGAGGAGCGGAAGGTAGACCATGGCGGCCGTGTCGCACATGGCCCCCGGGTACCGGTTCCAGTACCACACGCCACCCACGTCACCGGCGCCGTCAATCAACCACACGTCGGTGATGCCCTGCAGGGCGAAGTGAGCGCCGGCCGACAGACCGCCGAATCCGGCCCCGACAACGGCCACCTCGATGTCCTGGATAATGGGGTCGCGCTCGACCCTCTCGACGTAGGGGTCTTCGACGTAGTGCGCGAACTTGCCCGTCGGCTCGATGTACTGCTCGTTACCGTCGGGGCGCAGCCGCTTATCGCGTTCTTCTCGGTATTTGGCGCGGAGTTCTTGGCGTCGGGCGTCGGTGAGGGGCACGTCCCCTTTTTTACTACTACTTCAGCCCGAGCAGTCAGCGTTAGCCGTGGGCGCGACGGGGAGCGTGGTCCAACTCCCAGCGGTCATCGGCGTCGTAGAACTCGTCGTCCACGGCACTGACCTCGTCCTCGTAGTACAGCTCTTCTTCCTCGTAGTCGTCACGGATCTCCCGACGCGGCCGGCGCTCGAGAATCGAGGTGATTTCGGCCAGGGGACGACCAGGGCCGCCCTTCAGGAAGGGAAACAGCGTCTGTTCGTTGATGTAGCCGGTCGCCACCGCGAGCAGGGCGAGGGCGGCGTAGGCCACGACCAGGCCCCACGACAGGAAGACCAGATCGCTCAGCAATGAGATATTCACGAACAACGAGAAGAAGGTGAGTACGCCCGCCGTGGTCAGCAGACGGGTGACGATCATCCGACGCCGAGCCTTCATGCTGCCGCGCGGCGCGTAGAGGGTTTCTTCTTCGCGCGGAGTGTGGGAGTAGGCCGAGGCGTAACGCGCCGTCGTCGGCTCCACGTACCCATCGCTGAAGTCATCGGCAATCTCGCGGTCCCACTCCTCGTACATGCGGCGCTGCGCGTACGCGGCGCTGGAGTCATCCGCGTGCACCACGGTGAGCGCGGAGGGCGCGTCGAGCCGGTCCTCACGGTCGAGCCGGTGGGCGGGCTGCACGGTGTAGGGGTGACGGGTCAAACGATCGTGCTCCGTGTGGAACATCTGAATGGATCGTTC
>CAWUMA010000169.1:0-2111 GCA_963923835.1 uncultured bacterium | reverse complement strand
TCGGCAGCGTCAGATGTGTATAAGAGACAGACTTTGATTCGTTCGTCTACAACCTCGTGCAGTATCTCTCCGAGTTGGGCGCCGTCTGCGAGGTTCGTCGTAACGACGCCGTCGACCCGACCGACGTGGCGGCCGGACGCTTTGACGGAGTGCTCATCTCCCCCGGACCGGGCCACCCCCGAGAAACCGGTCGCTGCGCCGAGGTCGTGCGAGCGTGTGTGGAACACGGCGTTCCCGTCCTGGGAGTGTGCCTCGGTCACCAACTTCTCGGTGATCTCTTCGGAGGACACGTGGGCCCCGCCCCGGAACTACTCCACGGGCGCGCCAGCCTCATCACCCACGACGGCCGGGGGCTCTTTGCGGGCCTTCCTTCGCCACTCGTGGTTGGCCGCTACCACTCGCTGGCCATCGACCCGACCACCCTGCCCGACGAGCTCGAGGCTGCGGCGTGGGCCGGCGAGGTCATCATGGCGGTGCGCCACCGCACTCTGCCCCTCGAAGGAGTGCAGTTCCACCCTGAATCGGTCCTGACCGAGGGCGGTTACCTCATGCTGGCCAACTGGCTAACGCGCGTGGGTGACGGCGACGCCATCTCCCGCGCCGAGCGGTTGCAGCCATCGGCCGAAGAGAGGCGCCGCGCCCTGCCGGCACCGTCGGCTAATTGACGCTGTCGATGGCCTGACGGAAGGCCGACACGAGTGTCGCGGTGTCGTCGGGGCTGGCACCACGCAGAATTTGATCCACCACCACTGAACCGATGATGACGCCGTCGGCCACCGTGGCCGCCTCGGCCGCCTGATCGGGGGTCGTCACCCCGATGCCCACCAAGCAGGGAACATCAGACAGCTCTCGGACGGCGGCGACCACCCGTGGCGCTTCCGAATCACCACCCGACCGTCCCGTCACCGCCATGCGAGCCGACACGTAACAAAAACCTTCGGTGGCCTCGGCAATCACAGCAAGTCGGTCGGGCGTTGTGGAGGGTGCCACCAGAAACACCGTGGCCAGGTGGTGCTTCTCCGAGACGGCCCGCCACTCGCCCGCCTCTTCCAGCGTGAGGTCGGGGATAATCGTCCCCGAGATAGAACCCGACTCGAGAAGGCCCGCCGCACGCTCGAGTCCGTGGTGGTGAAAAACATTGAAATACGTCATCGCCACCGTGGGCACGCCCAAGGGCCGAGCCGACAGGGTCGACATGACCGAGGTGAGTGTGGTCCCGGCTTCCAAGGCACGATCCGCGGCTTCTTGAATCACGACTCCGTCAATCATCGGATCAGAAAAGGGAATTCCCACTTCAATAACGTCGGCACCGGCGGCGACGGCCGCTTCCGCGTGCTCACGCCAGTTGTCGGCCTGACCAGCCATGAGATAGACGACGAGGGCCTTGCGTCCCGACGCACGAAGTTCCCGGAGGTGGGATTCGAGTCTCGTCATGCCTGGCCGCGCAGGATGTCGCGCACCTGGGCGACGTCCTTGTCGCCACGACCCGACATGTTCAACAACACCGTGGTACCACTGGGCAACGAGCGTCCGGCCTCGGCGATAAGCCACGCCACGGCGTGCGCCGACTCCAGCGCGGGGATGATTCCTTCGGTCTGGCTCAACACCTGCAGTGCCTCAATGACCGCATCATCGTCGACGCTCTCGTAATCGGCGCGACCAGTCGATGCGAGGTGGGCGTGTTCCGGACCGATGCCGGGATAGTCCAAACCGGCCGAGATGGAATGAGCTTCTTCGACTTGCCCCGATTCACTTTGCAAGATCAACGAGCGCATGCCGTGCAGAACTCCCGGGGCACCATGACCAATCGCAGCCCCACCACCGGCCTCCACGCCAATCAAGCGAGCAGACGTGTTGGCGAATCCCGCAAAGATGCCCGCAGCATTTGACCCGCCGCCGACGCACGCGACCACCACATCGGGTGTTCCCACGCCGCGCTCAGCGAGTTGCGACGCCGCTTCGGTGCCGATGACCGACTGGAACTCACGCACCATCCACGGGAATGGGTGCGGCCCCATCACTGAACCGAGGCAATAGTGCGTGTCGGCGACGCACGACACCCACTCGCGCATGGCCTGATTGACCGCTGTCTCTTATACACATCTCCGAGC
>CAWUMA010000168.1:0-2112 GCA_963923835.1 uncultured bacterium | reverse complement strand
ATCCGAGAGCGTCAGCCGCGTACATCGCACGGTTACGCCCCACCCCGTGGTGGTGGCTCAACGACCCGCCGGCCTGAATCGTGGCGCGACTGGCGGCGTCCCACGCGGACCGGTAGAACCCGGCGACGTCGCCCTCGGGCTGGCCGGCGAAGGTGAAGTACAAACAGGCTCCGTCGTCGTAGGCGTGGGACTGGTGGCACGACGCGTTGCGGATACCCGGGATGGACGAGAGGGCGGCCACCACGTTCGTGAAGAGGACGGGGAGCTGGGGCCAGGTGCCGGCCACTTCGATGGTGTCGACCACATAACCGCGTTCCCACAACGGAGCCAGGGCGCCCACGTCGTTGCGGTGTCCGAGCCACGTCGCCACGCACGCGTCATCCGTGGCGGTACCGAGTTCCTGGCAGATCGAGTGCACCATCGCCACGCGGGCATTCACCACCGACTCGTTGCCTTCGTCGAGCAGAATCAGGCCGCAGCCGGCTTCAATCTTGAGCGACCGCGGCGTTTCGATGGCGTCGTACAGACGGGCGACGGCCGGTAGGACTCCGGCTCGTGCCATGCGTCGACAGGCCTCGAGCCCGTCTTCGAACGTGTCGAACACGTAGGCGCAGCGGGCCTCGAAGGGGGCCACGTCACGGGTGACCACTTCGACTTCGGTAATCACGCCGAGCGTGCCCTCCGAGCCGATGAAGAGTTGCAGTAGGTCGGGTCCGACCGATTCGCGAGGTGCGCGCCCGCCGAGGTTGATCACCTCACCGGAGGCGAGCACCACCGTGAGACCCCGCACGATGTCGGTGGCGTTGCCGTAGCGATTGGAGTACTGACCCGCACCCCTCGTGGCCATCCAGCCCCCGACCGTCGCAAGGTCGAACGATTGCGGGAAGTGGCCCACGGTTTGGCCCTGAGCGCGAAGAGCCCGCTCGAAGTCCGGTCCGAACACGCCGGCCTGAGCACGGGCCCGTCCCGTTTCGGGGCTGATCCAAAGAATCTGATCCATGCCGGTGAGATCGAGCGCAATGCCACCTGATGAAGGCACGGCACCGCCCACAACGCCCGAGCGTCCGCCTTGGGTCGTGACCGGCACGCCGTTCTCGCGGGCCACGTTGATGACGGCGGCCACCTGCTCAGTGGAAACGGGTCGCACGACCACGCCGGGCCACGACGGCACGACGCCCTTGGCCGCGTCACCAATCGTGAGGGGCCACCAGTCTCGACCGTGTTCAGCGCGGACTGCACCGTCGACGCTCACGGTGGCACCGGTGCTCCTGAGGGCGTCGACCAGTGCGGCCGGTGAGGCCGCGGGGGCCGAGTCGCCCACGTGGGCCGGGTAGGCGTTGGGCATGGTGGGCTGGGTCACAGGTCTCCTAGAGGTAGTCCGGCCATCGAAAATTCGCGTCGCACCAACTCGCGGTACGACGACACCTCGCGAGCGATTTGCTCGTCATCCCAACCCATGTCCGGGGCCACGGCCGAGGCGATGCGATTAGCCGCGCGGGCCGTCGCCCGGGCGTCGTGCAGGTGGGCCCTCGTGCGTCGGGTCAGCAGGTCGATCAGTGAGGTGGCCATCTCCTCGCGCACGGCGTAGATGAACTCGGCGACCACGTAGGACTGTCCCTCGATGGCGATATCTCCCCACGCGGGGTTGGTGTCGATCAGGTTCAAGATGGTCAGTGCGTCCTCGCCGTAGCGGCGGTAAAGGTGGGTTTCGAGCGGCGTGGTCGGACGCCACGGACCAAAGCCGTGCAGACGAAGACGCTTGGTGCGACACGCCCCCCGGCGACCGACGTAGGGCTTCAGGGCGTCGACCGTGTCCTCGGCCATCTCCCGGTACGTCGTCCACTTGCCGCCGGTGATGTGCACGACGCCGTTGCCCGCGTCGGTGACGGCGTGACGGCGTGACAGGTCGGCCGTGCGTTCCGAGAGTTTCTCGCCACCGGCGGGCGCCAACAGTGGCCGCAGTCCGGCCCACACGCCGGTGATGTCCTCGGGACCGACCGACGACGAGGTGGCCGCGTTGACGGCGCGCAACAGATAGGCCACGTCGCCCTCGTCGCACAGGGGCTCGTCGAGCGACCCGTCGTAGGCGGTGTCGGTCGTGCCGACGAAGGT
>CAWUMA010000167.1:0-2177 GCA_963923835.1 uncultured bacterium | reverse complement strand
GTTCGCGCCGCCATCGTCGAGGCGCTCACCGCGTCGGGGGCGCTCATCGGCGAGCCGCGAGCCATCACCCACCCCGTCAAGTTCTACGAGAAGGGCGAACGGCCCCTCGAAATCGTGACGTCACGACAGTGGTTCGTGCGCACGCTCGAACACCGCGACGCCCTGTTGTCTCGTGGCGAAGAACTGCGCTGGCACCCCGACTTCATGAAGCACCGGTACCGCTCGTGGGTCGAGGGCCTCAACGTGGACTGGAACATCTCACGTCAGCGCTTCTTCGGCGTGCCCTTCCCCGTGTGGTACCCCGTGGACGAATCGGGCGACCCCGACTTCGACCGGCCGATTCTGGCCGACGTCGCCCAACTCCCCATCGACCCCTCGAGCGACACGCCGCCCGGGTTCGACGAGTCCCAGCGCGGCCAACCACATGGCTTCATCGGCGACCCCGACGTCATGGACACGTGGGCGACCTCGTCACTCACGCCCCAGATTGCCGGCGCGTGGGGCAGTGATCTCTTCGCCAAGGTCTTCCCGATGGACCTGCGTCCCCAGGCCCACGAAATCATCCGCACCTGGCTGTTCTCCACCGTGGTGCGTAGCCACTTCGAAGAGAACAGCCTGCCCTTCACCGACGCCCTGATCTCGGGCTGGGTGCTCGACCCCGACCGCAAAAAGATGTCGAAGTCCGTCGGCAATGTCGTGACACCGATGCCCCTGCTCGAAACCCACGGGGCCGACGCGTTGCGGTACTGGGCGGCCTCGGGCCGACCCGGGGCCGACACGGCCATTGACGAGGCCCAGATGAAGATTGGGCGGCGCCTCGCCATCAAGATGCTCAACGCTTCGAAGTTCGTGTTGGGTCGCCTCGAGGGCCGCGACATCCCCGGACCCGACAGCATCACCGAGGCCATCGACCGTGACCTGGTGGCGCGCCTCACCACTTTGGTGGAGGAGTCCACGCGGGCCTTCGATTCGTACGACTACGCCCGCGCGCTCGAACGCACCGAGTCCTTCTTCTGGTCGTTCTGCGATGACTACGTCGAGCTCGTCAAGCTCCGCGCCTACGACGATGGCCCGGTGGCCGCGTCGGCGCGTGCCGCACTCACGCTCGCGCTCTCGGTGTTGCAGCGCCTGCTCGCCCCCTTCCTCCCCTTCGTCACCGACGAGGTGTGGAACTGGTGGCACGACGGCTCCGTCCACGTTGCCCCTTGGCCGACGACGGCCGAGTGTGCCGGGGCCGGCGAGGCGACGGGAGTGTCCGAATCGGTCGCCGAAGTTCTCGAAGCCGTCCGTCGGACCAAGAGTGAGGCCAAGGTCTCGCAGCGTGCCGAAGTCTCCGAGCTCGTCGTGGCCGGCGAACCAGCCTTCCTCGATGCCGTGCGCGCCGCCGAAGGGGATCTGCGAGGCGCCGGCTCGGTCGCCGATGTGCGCTACGAATCAGCCACGGACACGGCGATTCGCGTCACGCTGGCCTAACGCGCCGCTCGCACCACCAGGCCGTTGGGGCTCACCTCATAGACGGCGTGCTGATTGAAGGCCCGCGCCCACGCGACCACCGAGCCCTCGTCGAGCCCCCACACGGCGAAGCCCCTTTCCGAGGGAAACAACCCGGACGGATCACGGGCCACCGTCGGTCGGTGGATGAGGGCGTGACGGTGAAGAAGGTCGTGAAGTTCACTCCGACGGCGATTGTTCTCATCATCTGAAAGGACGCGTGAGTAGGGGTTGTCAGCCGTGAGAATCACGAAGGGGCCCTCCCGACGGGCGAGTTCAACCGGCGAGATCTCATCACCCTCCACGTCGACCACGACCTCGGTGGGCGGCGACTGGTACGCCTCGAGAAGGGCCGGCGTGAGTGCCGGACGCGGCGCAGCGACGGCTTCGGCGAAGGCGACCACGGCGCGCGTCGTCGCCGATGTGCGCGGGCTGGCCGTGAGGTCGAATGTGTGCTGGGTCAACGGCAGTTCGACGTAGTAACAAGGCGCCGGAGCGATGTCGCCGAACCGCTTAATAAACCCCCTTGCCACGTCGCGGTCCACCAAGGTGTCGGCCGCTCCCTGCACCACGAGAAACGGCGGGGCGTTCACCGAGATTTGGTGCAGGGGCGACATGTCCCGGTACATGCCCTCATTTCCGTCTACGGGCACCTGCACCACCTGGTTTTCAAGCAGGTGTCGCAA
>CAWUMA010000166.1:0-2179 GCA_963923835.1 uncultured bacterium | reverse complement strand
GGCCCCGGTCGGCCGGGGTCCGGCCCTCACCCACACTCGCGACCACGATTGCGGCGGCCCCGAGACGATGACGTACCCGGCGGGCGGCGGCTTCGGCGCGTAGGTCGCCGGCTCCGCGCTGACCGAAGAAGCCCAACTGCTCGTCGGGGCTCTCACGGCCCTCGCGCAACCGGGTGAGTCGTGCCTCCCACGTGGGGTCACGCTGGCCCTCGAGGGTCGCCACCTCACCACGGGCCACGAGGTGCCGGTGACGCACGGCACGATCGAAACGTTCGGCCACCCGACCCGGTGGCAGCGCCGCGAAGTCGCCCACCGTGTGCAGACCGAGGCGGTGCGCCGTTTGGGCCAAGTCGCGTGAACCGAGTACCTCCACCGGTTGACGCGCCCGGAACTGATCGGTTCCACCCGGAGCGACCACGACGCCCGCGCGAGCGGCCAGTTCGGCACAGAAGAGTCCGTCGGCCACGCCGAGTTGGGGTGACTCCCCCGTCGCGTCGGTGACGATGTCGGCCACGGCAGAGAGCACGTTGTCTTCACCGCCGAAGAAACGACTCGGCCCCCGGGTCGGCAGGACGAACAGCCCGGGGCGCACGGCTTCGGTGAAGGGGCACAACACGCGCAGAGCGTCGAAGAGGGCGAGCGTGACGCGCAGCGTCGATCCGTCGGCCGCCTCACGCTCGAGTGAGGGAGCCCCGATAGCGAGCAGACGTTCCATCACCGAGGCGGCAGGGCGAGACGCACCGTGGCCGGACGGGTCGCGCCACGGCCGCGTACTACGACGTCGAGTTGACGTTCGTCGAGACGCGAACTGGCCGACCACGAGGAGCTGACCACGTCCAAAGAGAGATCGGCCGGCAGAGGCCACGGTACGCGTGGCTCGTTGAGGACAATGAGAACGGCCCCGCGTTCACGCACCCGGTCGGCGAGTCGACGGGCCGGCGTCAACGCGGCGCGTCCCGGTGGACGCACGATCACCAGGTCAACGCCGTCGAGCAGGTCGGCCGCCGACTCGGCCCACACGCCGCGGGGTCGGGGCACGAAGAGAACGCGACGCAAGTCGAGTCCCAACTCGGCCATCGCCACGACACCGGGGTCTTCCACACCGACCACGGCGGCCCAGTGGCCCCGGGCACTCGCCGCGGTGAGCAGAGTGAGCGCGAGGCTGAGCCCACCACCACCCGCGGGCGCGGTGACGCTCACCGTGGCACCCCGGCGTAGGCCACCACCGGGCACCAGTGAGGCCCAGGGCTCATCGAGGGGCAGAGTGCGGGTGAGGCCGAGCGACACGGGTCGAATCCGGGCCGCCAATTTCTCATCCAATTGGGGTCGTGAAGTAGAAAAAGCGAACATTTGTTCGCTACCATAGCCACCCCCTCCGACACGCGCCAACCGGTATTCGGGTCACAATGGAGGAATGTGCGGACGCGTGGCTCTCTTCACGCCCCCGAACCGCCTCGCCCGGTTTCTCGAGGCCACCCTGGCCGCGGGGATTGACCCGGAGGGCCACCCGAGCTGGAACATCGGCCCCCAGCGCCGTCTCTTCGCGGTGAGCGACACCCCCGAGGGCCGGGTCCTCGATCGCTACCGCTGGGGCCTGGTGCCGAGTTGGGCCAAGGAGGCTTCCATCGGCAACAAGCTCTTCAACGCCCGTGGCGAGACGGTCGCCGAGAAGCCCTCGTTCCGTGCGGCCTTTGCCAAGCGGACCTGCGTGATTCCCGTGGACGGCTTTTACGAGTGGGATCACCGGCCCGGGGGTAATCGACAGCCCCACTACTTCTCACGGCACGATGGCGACCCGCTCCTACTGGCCGGCCTCTACGAGCACTGGCACGACCCCCAGCAGCCTGACGGGCCGGTGCTTGCCACCTGCACGGTTATCACCACCGAACCCGGTCCCGACATCGAGGGGATTCACGACCGCATGCCGGTCATCGTGGAGCCCGAGGATGTGGCGGCTTGGTTGGGCTGGGCCGACCACCCCAAGGACGAGCGGCTCGCCCTGATCCACCCCGCACCGGGCGGCACGCTGGTGCACCATGGCGTCTCGACCGCGGTGGGGTCCGTGAAGAACGACGGGCCCGAGCTGGTGGTGCCTGAAGGGCCGGGCACGCTGTTCTAGGCCGAAAAAGGCGAAAACCCCGAGTGACTTGCGAGATTGCTCTCGCCCGCCCCTCGGGGT
>CAWUMA010000165.1:0-2189 GCA_963923835.1 uncultured bacterium | reverse complement strand
AATTGACGTCATCGCCCTCGTTGGCGTTGCGACGCGCGGTCGGCTTGACGGCCGTGGCCATTCGTCCCGCCCCGCTGCCCGCGCCCACCGGCGTGTTGTCACTGGCGCCGGTCAGCCGGGTCCACGTCGGCGTGACCGTGACCAATTTCGCGGTAGTGCGCCAATCGGTCACCGTGCGCGTCACCCTTCGCACGCGAAGCGCGGGCGCCAGCCCCCTCGAGTGGAGTCGTGATGTGGTGATCGGGGCGCTTCGTTCCGTGGCGCTGACGCCGCCGTTGTTGCACACGGCTGCTCGTGAACGCGCGACTTTGACCATCTCGGTCGTGGGTGCACCCGCCGCCCCGGGTTGGTCGTTGAGCCGTACGTATCGAATGGTGCTGGGGGCGTCGGGGGCCTGAGGCCGGAATGGGGCCGCAAGCCCTGCGCCTACGATGGGAGCGAACTAGTTACCTGGGGTGGAACCGTGACGCACTCAATTACCGTGACCGACAACCGAACCGGCGAATCGCGTGAAATTCCCATCGTCAACGGCGGAATCGCCGCCAAGGATTTCTCGGGTGCCGTCCCGGGCGTGTGGTTTTATGACCCCGGCTTCATGGCGACCGCGGCCGCCGAATCGGCCATCACCTATCTCGACGGTGACGCCGGCATCCTGCGCTACCGCGGATACCCCATCGAGCAGCTCGCCGAGAAGTCGAACTATCTCGAAGTCGCTTACCTGCTCTTGAACGGTGAGTTGCCCACGCCGACCCAGATGGCGGAGTGGGAGCGCGAGGTCACGTACCACACGTTCATTCACGAGAATGTGCGCAAGCGCTTCCTCGAGGGTTTCAACTACGACGCCCACCCGATGGGCATGCTGGTCTCGGCCATCGCCGCTCTGTCGACGTACTACAAGGACGCGAAGGACCTCTCGGACCCGACCGTTCTGCACCGTCAGATCGTCCGTCTCATCGCCAAGATGCCGACGCTGGCCGCCGCCGCGCACCGCTTCTCGGTCGGTATGCCCTTCGTCTACCCCGACAACACGCTCAGCTACACGCAGAACTTCCTGTCGATGATGTGGAAGGTCGCCGAGCCCCGCTACGAGGCCGACCCCGTGCTCGCCCGTGCCCTCGACATCTTGTTCATCCTGCACGCCGACCACGAGCAGAACTGCGGCACCACCGCGATGCGCGTGACCGCGTCGTCGCACGCCGACCCCTACTCGGCCACGGCCGCCGCGACGGCCGCCCTGTACGGTCCGCGTCACGGAGGCGCCAACGAGGCCGTGTTGAAGATGCTGCGCCGCATCGGTTCGATCGAGAACGTGCCGGCCTACATCGAGACGGTCAAGCAGGGCAAGGTCATGCTCGAGGGCTTCGGCCACCGCGTCTACAAGAACTACGACCCGCGGGCCAAGATCATCAAGCAGACGGCCGACCAGGTCTTCGCCGTCACCGGCAAGAACCCGCTGCTCGACATCGCGCTCGCGCTCGAAGAGGTCGCCTTGAAAGACGACTACTTCATCTCGCGCCGCCTGTACCCGAACGTCGACTTCTACTCGGGCCTGATCTACCAGGCCATGGGCTTCCCGACCGAGATGTTCACGGTGCTCTTCGCCATTCCGCGCACCGCGGGTTGGTTGGCCCACTACCAGGAACTGCTGGACCAGGACATGAAGATTGCCCGGCCCCGCCAGCTCTACATCGGACCCGACACGCGGGACTACGTCCCGATGGCTCAGCGCTAGAGCCCCATCGCCTCGCGCATCTGAGCCGCGTGCTCACGCGGGTGGCGGGTGTAAATGTCGAGCCACTGGTCGAGGGTGTAGCGGCCCGACTCGGTGTGTATCCCTTCGCGGGCGAGGTCAGCATCGGTGAGTCGTGACAGCACGGCACTCGACGAAGCCCGTACCGCCGCGATGACCTGCAACGCCGGGCGCCAGTCGCTGGTCTGATAACCCAGGGCCGGGTTCTGTGCCCACGCGGCCTCGTCGTATCCCTGGATGGAACTGCCCGGCGCTTCGGCCACCAGTCGGCGCAGGCGCACGGCCGACTGCATCTCCGAATCGGCCATGTGGTGCATCACCTGGCGGGCTGACCAACCACCCTCGACGTGTCGGTCGACGAGGGCGTCATCCACCGAGTTCGCCAGAGCGAGGAACTCCTGGGTTGCGGCGTCGTAGTCGCGACGACGTTCGTCGAAGG
>CAWUMA010000164.1:0-2190 GCA_963923835.1 uncultured bacterium | reverse complement strand
GGTGTTGGCCCACTTTGGCGCGTCGAGCGCAAACTGTCGGATTGCGATTCCCGTCAGTGCGCCACCGCCCACCACGAGGAGCAGGACGAGGCGAATCGTGCCGTGCATCGTGAGGCCGGCGATGCCCAGATAGCTTCCCGAAATCGCCAGAAAAATCGCGGAATGGTCAGCCCTGCGCCACTTGCGCCGAGCAGACGGGTTCCAATTCACTCGGTGAAAGATCGCGCTCGTCACCAACATGGACTCGACGCCCAGCACGTAACACAGCACCCAGCCCACGTGCGCCCACGTCTGTGCGCGAACGAGGAGAATCGGCGATAGGGCCGGTAGGAGAATTGCTCCGAAGAGGTGCAACCAACCCCGGAGTCGTGGCTTGACGTGAGTGGTGGTGTCGATGAAAGCAGATTACGGGCCGAGGCTTCCCGTCACCGCCGCGTCTTCAGCACGGTCGTGCACCAGCAGAACTGTTGGGTGGGTGCCAGTGGTAATCAGTATTAACTCCCCCGAACCGGATTCGGCCACAAACCATTCGCCATCGGGACTCCAGTGCGGACTGGAGATCTGGTACGCCGGTGGCACCGCGCTTCGCCAGAGAGTTCTGGTAACGCCACCTTGCCGCAACGTCACACTCAACGTGCCGTCGCCAACCATGAACGTGACCTGACGCCCCCCGGGGCCGTCACTGGGGAACGTGGGTATCGGGGCCGGCTGCTGCCAACTGATTGCGGTGACCGTCTCCGAGGGGAACGAGACCACGGCGCCCCAGTGCGGCCTTCCTCGATTCATGGCCACGAGGCTCCCGTCCGAGCGCCACGTCAGTGCCGCGGAGCGAGCCTCGTCCTGGGGGCGACAAAAGAGCCTCCGGGCCGGCTCTCGACCCGAGGCGGGAATGAGAAAGACGCACGAGGACTTGCCACCCGATGATCCCGAGGGAAGGGAATTGAAGGCAATCCATCCATGGCGGGCATCGGAGGGTTTGTCACGAATCGACGTGAAGTGCGGCGCTCTGTTCAGCACCCCCTGACCAAATACGTACACGAGCACGAGACCGACCACACCGAGCGCCAGAACACCGGCCCACGCCATTGTTCGCCGACGTCCGACCACAGAATTCACTCCAATCCCCGCCCCGAGCGTCACGATGATGACCGCCAACGTCCACCATGCATTCATCACGCACTCCTGACCTGACAGCAAACTACGTTGGGCGGACCGCACGATTGCCTGCGCCATTCGAATTCGTGACCTAGGTCCCGGTCTAGGCTCGCGCGGTGGAAAAAACTCGGGGCGTCGGCGCCATTTTCGCCGAACGGAACCCCCGGTTACTTCTCATCGGACAGACCGCTTCGTTTTTCGGAGACTCGGTGGCGAACATCGCGCTGTCCATCCTCATCTTGGACCTGACCCACCGAGCGTCGGCGATGGGCTGGTTCGGTGCGGCCCGCGTCATTCCCCTACTGATCTTCGTTCTCTTCGGAGGGGCCGTCGTCGACCGATTACCCCGGCGACTCCTCCTCATCGTGTCGGACGTGGGCCGGGCCGCGGTGCTGACCGTGGTGATGGTTCTACTGATGGCCCACCGTCTCACCTACAGCGAACTCATCGTCCTCGCGGTGCTGTTCGGGACGGCCGATGCCGTATTCACCCCGGCCATTTCCGCCATCGTGCCCGAAATCACCCCGAGCCACCTGCTCGTCTCGTACAACTCGGCGAGGTCGGCCGCCATCACCCTCTCGTTCAGCGTCGTGGGGCCGCTCGTCGGGGGATTTATCGCCGCCGTGTCCACGCCCCTGTCGCTCGGAATCGACATCGCGACGTTCGTCATCAGCGCCGGGTGCGCCATCGCCCTGCCCCGACTCGCCAAACCCACGCCGTCGTCGAGCTCGATGTTGTCGGATATCGCGGCCGGATTGAAGTTCGTCTGGCGAGCCCCGTGGATCAGTCGAACTTTGGGCGCGGCTCTCATCACCAACGCGTTCGTGTACTCGCCTCTGTACATCGCCGTGTTCTACTCACTTCGCCACGTCTTTCACGAATCAAAGTCGATGATCGGCTTGATTCTGGCCGCGTCCTCACTGACCCAGGCCTTCGTCACCATCGCCATGTCGTACCGCCCCGCACCGCGACACCGCGTGCGCACCATGTGGCTGTACTGGCTCATTGGGACGCTGTCGGGCCTCTTCATGGTGG
>CAWUMA010000163.1:0-2191 GCA_963923835.1 uncultured bacterium | reverse complement strand
GCCCGGTGGTGTTCTGTGGTTCGAGCCGGTCGTTCTGACACCGACGGACGTCTCGATGTCGGCTCTGCGGCCGGCTGACCAGGCGCGCGTCAACGCCACGATTTCGGTGCCGAGCGCGGCGGCTGGTCTGCACTTGATCGACTACATGCGTAGCCAGGGGGCAGCATCCTCGTTGAACGGTTCACAGAGCTGACGCCATGTCCCGGAGGATTACCGCTCTCGCCATCACCCTGTTGCTGTTGTTCGGTTTGATTGCGGCCCAGGCCATCAACGTGCAGTTCGTCCGGGCACCGGCGCTCAACGCCTCGCCTCTGAATCCCCGCACGACGAATGCCTCGTCCCAGTTCCCCCGTGGCGACATCGTGGGAGCCGACGGCACGATTCTGGCCCAGTCGGTGACGTCACCCGGTTCGTCGTCGTACCACCGGCAGTACCCACTGGGTTCGCTGACCTCGGGGGTCGTGGGTTTCGTGTCGCCCACCTACGGACTGTGGGGGCTCGAAGCGCAGTACAACCAGTATCTGTCGCCCCACGCCCAACCGCCGCAGAGCTTCGCGCAGTTGTTGGCTCCTACTAGCGCCGCCGACTCCATCACGCTGACGTTGCAACCCTCGCTCCAACTCGTGCTGCGCCGGGTTCTCGCCGGCCGCGACGGCGCCGCCGTGGCGATTGATCCCCGCGACGGTTCGGTGCTGGCGATGTACTCGAATCCCAACTACGACCCCCGGCCGCTCACCTCGTCGGACGCCACGGTGGCCGAGGCGGCGTGGAAGAACTACACGACGCCCGACGTTCACAATTTCCAACCACTGGGATTGCTGGCAACTCAACAGTCGTTCCCGCCAGGATCCACGTTCAAGGTCGTGACTACGGCCGCCGCCATCTCGTCGAGAGCCGACCTCGTCATCAAGAAGTATCCCGTGATGGCCACCACCAAGCTTCCCAACACATTGAAAACTCTCTCCAACTTCGGTATGGAGCGCTGCGGTGGCGACGTGGCTGAGATGCTGCCGCCGTCGTGCGACACGGGCTACGCGCTGCTGGGCTTGGATATCGGCGCGGACGCGATGTCCTCGATGGCCAACGCTTTCGGGTTTAACCAGGCCCCGCCGCTAGATCTTCCCGGAGTGGCGGCCGGAACCTTCCCTGACGCTCAGAGTTTCGCGACGAACCTGCCGGGACTGGCCTACTCGGCCATCGGTCAGGAAAACGTGCGAGCCACGGCGCTGTCGAACGCCCTGGTGGCCGCGGGCATCGCCCATGGGGGAACCATCATGACCCCCCACCTGTTGCACGAGGTGACCTCTCCGGAGGGAACCGTCGTGCACCGGTATCAGGCGCAGCCCTGGCTGAAGCCGCTCAGTGAGTTCCAGGCGGGAAAGATCGTTCCCCTCATGCAGAACGTGGTGCGCTACGGCACGGCCGCGGGACTGTTCCCGGCGTGGGCCAACGTGGCTGCCAAGACCGGTACGGCCCAGGTGGGCAACGGCGCCCAGAACACCGACGACTGGATGATTGCCTTCGCCCCGGCCTCCCACCCGACCGTCGCGGTCGCTGTGGTGTTGCCATTCCAGGATGTGTCGGGCACGGGTGCGGCCGTCGCCGGTCCCGTGGTGAACTGCCTCGTGCTCGGCGCGCTGGCGGTGCAGTCCCACAAGCCGGCGTGGGGTACCGCGACGACGTGTCGCTAGGGCGGGGGCGTAGGCTGGACACACTATGGAACCCGTGAGCGAGTCGCGTATTTACTCGAATCGCTACGAGGTCACCCACCTCATTGCCCGGGGTGGCATGGCTCTGGTCTACCGGGCCCAGGACCGAATGTTGGGCCGGCCGGTCGCCCTCAAAATCCTCTACCCCGAACTGAGTCACGACCCTGCGTTCGTAGAACGCTTCCGCCGTGAGGCTCGCGCGGCCGCCAATCTGTCGCACCCGAACATCGTCCCGGTCTTTGACTGGGGCGAGGACGAGGGTGTGTATTTCATCGTGATGGAACTGGTGGACGGCCGTTCGGTGGCCGATCTGCTGCGGGCCAGCCAGCGCCCCTCCCCGGTACGCGCCGCCCAGATGGCCGCTCAGGTGGCCGCCGCCCTCGGTTACGCCCACCGCAGTGGCGTGGTCCACCGCGACGTGAAGCCCGGCAACATCCTGCTCACCACCGACGGACAGGTGAAGGTGACCGACTTCGGAATCG
>CAWUMA010000162.1:0-2194 GCA_963923835.1 uncultured bacterium | reverse complement strand
GCTCTCGCCCCCTTCGAGCGCGAGTCGGGCGAGAACCCCTACGACATCCAGCGCGACCTCCAGGAGATGATGCAGGCCAACGTCGGCATCATCCGCACCCAGTCCGAGCTCGACGAGGCCCTCGTCGCCCTCGAGGGCTTCAAGGAGCGGGTCAAGAAGATCGCCGTCAAGGGTGGTCGGGCCTACAACCCCGGCTGGAACCTGGCAACCGACCTGCCGGCCATGCTCACCGTGTCGACCTGTGTGGCGACCGGTGCCTCGCTGCGTAAGGAATCGCGTGGTGGTCACACCCGTGAGGACTTCCCGAAGGCTGACGCCCACTATGGGTCGTTCAACCTGGCCCACTCCGGCACCGCCTGGGACGCTCCCCTCACCACCGAGGAGTCACCGCTGTTGCCCATTCCCGCTGATCTCAAAGCACTATTGGAGGACCACTAATGGCCGACATCACGATGCGCGTGTGGCGAGGCGACGCCAGTGGCGGCGACTTCGAGACCTACACCGTGACCCGCAACGAGGGCGAAGTGGTCCTCGACGTCATTCACCGGATTCAGGCCACCGACGCCCCGGACCTGGCCTGCCGTTGGAACTGCAAGGCCGGTAAATGCGGTTCGTGCGCGGCCGAGGTGAACGGTAAGCCCCGCCTCATGTGCATGACCCGACTGGACACCCTCCCCGAGGGACCGGTGACCGTGACGCCGATGAAGGCCTTCCCCATCATCCGCGACCTCGTCACCGACGTCTCCTTCAACTACGTCCAGGCCGCCAAGGTGCCGGCCCTTTTGCCGCCGCCGATGCCCGAGGGCGGGTACCGCATGTACCAGGAGGACGTCGAGCGCGGCCAGGAGTTCCGCAAGTGCATCGAGTGCTTCATGTGCCAGGACGTCTGCCACGTCATCCGTGACCACGAGGAGAACAAGGCCCACTACTCGGGCCCGCGCTTCTTCATCCGGTACGCCGAGCTCGAAATGCACCCCCTCGACACCAACGACCGTCGCGATCTCGTACGCGAGGAGATGGGCCTGGGGTACTGCAACATCACCAAGTGCTGCACCGAGGTCTGCCCCGAGCACATCAAGATCACCGACAACGCGATCATCCCGCTCAAGGAGCGGGTGGTGGACGCCCACTACGACCCCCTGGCGTGGCTGGGACGCACCATTCGCCGCAAGTCCAAGCGCTCCAGCGCCGACGCCGCGGTGCAGCCCGCTCCGTAGTGGCCGAATTCGCCTCCGACGAGTGGTTCGCCGAGGCGGCGTCTCGCCTCGCGTCGGCTCCTCGCGCGGAGGTCGAACCCGGTCACACCCAGCGCGTCGTACTGGAACTGACCGGTGGGCCCTCGAGTGCCGTGCACGCGATGACGCTCAGCGTGTCGGGCGAGGGAGCCTCCCTCGAGGCCGGAGACCACCTGATGGCCGACGTCATGCTGCGCCTGGACTGGGCCGACGCCCGGGCCATCTCAGAGGGAACCCTGGAGTCGGCCACGGCGATTCGTGACGGCCGCCTCAAAGTCCGCGGTGACGTCGCCGTCCTGGTGAACCTGCTCCCCTGGTTCCAGGCCGCCGTCGCGCCGGCCCCATGAGCGATTTCCCCCTCCTCGAGAACGACCTGCACGAACCCGGAGTCATTCTCGCCTCGGCCCTGCACCGGCCCCACGCTCACGTGCCCCGGGCGGCCGTCTTGTGCTTCTTCAACGACCTGATTGCCGAGTTAGCCGACCGTGGGGAACTCACCCCGGTGTACACGCTGCGTTCCGAAATCGGGTCAAACGCGGTGTACCGCCTGGACCTCCCTGAAGGCTCGGTGAGTGTCATTCACCCCGGGGTCGGAGCACCACTGGCGGCGGGGTTCATGGAAGAGGCCATCGCTCTGGGCGTACGGTCATTCGTGGCCTGCGGCGGTGCGGGGGCCCTCACGGAACTGGCGCTCGGACACGTGCTCGTGGTCTCCTCGGCCGTGCGCGACGAGGGAACGAGCTTCCACTACGTCCCCGCCTCACGAATCATTGAGGCCGACCCGCGCGGGGTGAGTGTTCTGGAGGACTCCCTCACCGACGCCGGCGTTCCCTATGACGTGGTGCGCACATGGACCACCGACGCCATGATGCGCGAAACCCGGTCCCGGGTGGAGCGTCGCATCGCCGAAGGGTGCGTCTGCGTCGAAATGGAGGCCTCCGCCTTTATGGCCGTCGGCC
>CAWUMA010000161.1:0-2236 GCA_963923835.1 uncultured bacterium | reverse complement strand
CCGCACGTCGGGCCATGGACAACCTCGCGGCGGCCAACTTCGGTCCGTTCAAGATCTCCGTCGTGGTGACCCGCGACAACGTGGCACAGCTCGACGAGTACGAAGCGTTGGCCGCTCACTACGGCGCCGAACTTCGTCTCACGCGCCTGCGTCCCTCGGGTCGCGGTGCCGACGTGTGGGATGCCCTGCACCCGACGGCTCAGCAACAGCGCGATCTGTACCACTGGTTGGTGGCCCGGCCCCACGTGTTGACGGGTGACTCCTTCTTCCACTTGTCGGCCCTGGGATCGCCCCTCGAGGGCTTGAACCTTTGCGGGGCTGGTCGGGTGGTCTGTCTCATCGACCCCGTCGGTGACGTCTACGCCTGCCCCTTTGTTCTCCACGAACAGTTCCTCGCCGGCAACGTGCGTGACGCCGGTTTCGGGAAGGTGTGGCGCGAAAGTGCCTTGTTCGCTTCGCTGCGCGAGCCCGGCTCGGCGGGGGCCTGTGCCTCGTGTGGCTCGTACGACGCCTGCCGTGGCGGGTGCATGGCGGCCAAATTCTTCACGGGACTCGAACTGACCGACCCCGACCCCGAGTGCGTGCACGGCCACGGCGAGACGGCCCGGGCCAGTCGGGCCGTGACCATCCGGCCCCGCTCGTCGTCGAACCACTCGGCTCTGACTCACTCGTAGATTTTTCGCCTCCGGTAGTCTCACTAGGCCAAGGAGGTGCCCAGTGGGCAAGTGGTTCGAAACGGTTGCCGTGGCTGAACGCCGCGCGAAGAAGCGTCTTCCCGCTTCGGTGTACGGAGCGTTGGTGGCCGGGTCCGAAAAGGGCATCACCCTGCGCGACAACCAGACGGCCTTTGACGAGTTGGGATTTGCCCCTCACATCGCCGACCTGCCCCGCGAGCGGTCGATGGACGTGACCGTGATGGGCCAGTCCCTGTCGATGCCCGTGATCTTGTCGCCGACCGGTGTGCAGGCCGTTCACCCCGAGGGTGAAGTGGCCGTCGCTCGCGCCGGCGCCAACCGTGGCGTGGCCATGGGCCTGTCGTCTTTCGCCAGCCGCAGCGTCGAGGACGTGTGCGCCGTCAACAACCAGGTTTTCATCCAGCTCTACTGGTCGGGAACCCGTGAGGTCATGCAGCAGCGCCTCGAGCGCGCCCGCGCGGCCGGCGCCAAGGGAGTCATCGTCACCCTCGACTGGTCGTTCTCGAACGGTCGTGACTGGGGCAGCCCCTGGATCCCCGAGAAGATCAATCTCAAAGCGATGGTGAAACTGGCGCCCGAAGTCGTCACCAAGCCATCGTGGCTCTGGTCGTTCGCCAAGACCGGCCACCTGCCGAATCTGCGCACACCCAACATGGCGCCCCCGGGTGACACGCCGCCGACTTTCTTCGGTGCCTACTACGAATGGATGCAATCGCCCCTGCCGACGTGGGAGGACCTCGCGTGGCTGCGCGCCCAGTGGGACGGCCCCTTCATGGTGAAGGGCGTGTCGCGAGTCGACGACGCCCGCCGCGTGGTGGACATCGGAGCGACTGCTCTGTCAGTGTCGAATCACGGTGGCAACAACCTCGACTCGACCCCGGCCACAATTCGCGCGTTGCCGGCCGTGGTGGACGCGGTGGGTAACCAGATTGAAGTTGTCCTCGACGGCGGGATCCGTCGTGGTTCGGACGTGGTGAAGGCCCTGGCGCTCGGCGCCAAAGCCGTGATGATCGGCCGGGCCTATCTGTGGGGCCTGGCCGCCAACGGACAGGCCGGAGTAGAAAACGTTCTCGACGTCTTGCGCGGCGGTATCGACTCGGCGCTGCTCGGACTCGGTAAGGCTCACGTGCGCGACCTGACCCGCGACGACGTGGTGGCTCCCGAGGGCTTTTTCACGAAGTTGGGGGCGTGAGCCGCGTCGCCATCGTCACCGGCGCCGCCCGCGGAATCGGAGCGGCCACCGTTGATGCCCTCGTGGCCGACGGCTACCGAGTGGTGGCCGTGGACCGTTGCCGCGACGTGCCCGACATTACGTACCCGATGGCCACACTCGCCGACCTCGACGCACTGACCGCGCGCCACGGCGACTTAGTCCTCGGTCTGGTCGGCGACGTGCGCTCGGCGACCGACATGGGTCTCGCGGTCGAGACGGCCACGCGTCAATTCGGTCGACTCGATGCCGTGGTGGCGGCCGCCGGGGTCATCGGCGCCGCGGGTCCGTTGTGGCACGTGAGCGATGCCCAGTGGGATTCGGTCTGGTC
>CAWUMA010000160.1:0-2243 GCA_963923835.1 uncultured bacterium | reverse complement strand
AGGCGCAGCTCAGCCCCGTTTGGCCGGCGTCCAACAGGAACTTGAACCTCTGGTTAGTCGCTTCCGCGGTGCCAAAGCCCGCGTACTGACGCATGGTCCACAGCCGTCCGCGGTACATCGTGGGTTGAACTCCGCGCGTGTAGGGATACGAACCGGGGTCACCCAGTTTGGAGTCGTACTCGAAGCCCTCGAGATCGCCCGGCTTGTACACCGGACGAATTTCGATTCCAGAGTCAGTCAGACGTTTCTCGTCAGCCACGGGGCAAGGTTAGGCGTTTGGCGCCCTCCCCACTTCGGGCACGGTGGTCAACCAGACTGAGGGAATGTTCTGCACCTCATGCGGTAGCCCACTTTCCGACAACGGCACGTGCCCGACCTGTGGACGCACCCACACCTCGGCGCGCACGGTGGGTGCTCAGGTTGCCTCACCCTACGCCTCCATCTGGAAACGGATTCTGTGCAACATCATCGATGGCATCATCATCGGCACGATCGTCACGGTGGGGCTTCCCCTGCTCGGGGTGACCAAGGGTCAGAGTGTGAGCGATCTCGTCGTCACGCATTCCAAGACCTTGGCGGTCGCTCAGTTAATCCTGATGACGCTCTATCTCGTTCTCTCCTACACCGTCGGGCAGGGGCAGACCCTCGGCAACCGCATCTTGAAGACACGCGTCTTGTCTGAAGACATGACACCGCTCAGCCCCCAACAGGCCGTTCTCAGGGCCGTGCTCGTGGCACTGGTGCTCGCCAGTGGCTCGCTCCTAACGAGCAGCGCCAGTGTCTCGGCGTACCCCCAGTTGATTGCCCTGGTGGATGCCGCCTGGTTCTGGGTGGGCGACAAGCGTCAGATGATCCACGACAAGCTCGCGCGCACGGTGGTGGTGGGTCTTTAAGGCCTCACCGCGTGCGGCATGCACAGTTCGTCGTACTCGGCGATCACAATCGGACCGGCCGATTCGCCGCACGCCGGGCAGGCCGGGTCGCGGCGCACCTTGAACGTCCGGAATGACTCGTCCATCGCGTCGTAGGTGAGCAGGCGCCCGACGAGCGGGTCGCCGAGTTCCAGAATCATCTTGATGGCCTCGAGTGCCTGGATGGACCCGACGATGCCCGGCAGAACGCCGAGCACTCCGGCCTCGGCGCAACTCGGCGCGAGCTCGGCGGGCGGCGGCTCGGGGATCATGCAGCGGTAGCACGGTCCCACGTAGGGGTTGAAGACCGTCACCTGGCCCTCGAACCGGAAGATCGAGCCGTGCACGACGGGGATGCGCTTGAGCAACGCGGCGTCGTTCACGAGGTAGCGCGTCGGGAAGTTGTCCGTGCCGTCGACGATGACGTCGTAGCCGTCGATGATGTCGAGAATGTTGTCGGCCCCGAGACGTACGTCGTAGGTCTTGACGATCAGGTCGGGGTTCATGGCCTGCAGGGTCTGCTTGGCCGAGTCGACCTTGCGCATGCCCACGCGGTCCATGTTGTGGAGCACCTGGCGCTGGATGTTCGACGCGTCGACGACGTCCATGTCGATGATGCCGATGGTGCCCACGCCCGCGGCCGCGAGGTACAAGGCGGCCGGCGAGCCGAGCCCACCCGCGCCGAGCATCAGGACCTTGGCGTCCAGCAACTTCTGCTGGCCCTTCTCCCCCACCTCGGGTAACAACAGGTGGCGGTGGTACCGGTTGCGCTGATCGGCGTTCAGCGTGCGCGGCGTCGTCCAGGGGTGGCCCTCGTCCTTCCAGCGGTTGAAGCCACCGATGACCGACACGACGTCGGAGTAGCCGAGGGCCTTCAACGTGTAGGCCGCGAAGGCTGACCGGGTGCCGCCTGCGCAGTAGATCGCGATGTGAGCGTCCTTGTCGGGAATGCGCCCCTCAATGGAAAATTCCAACTGGCCCCGGGGCACGTGAATGGCGCCGGGCAGGGCGCCCTGCTCGTACTCGTCGGGTTCGCGGACGTCGAGGAGGACGTAGTCCGAGAGGTCACCGGCGACGACCTGGGGCTCGACCTCGGTAATGGCCGATTTCGCGGCGTTCAGCAAATCACGGGGTGTGGCCACGGCTCTCCTTGGTCGAATCTAAATCTTACTAGTTTGGTCAACATTAACAAT
The DNA here is from genome assembly GCA_963923835.1 of uncultured bacterium. GTDB lineage: Bacteria > Actinomycetota > Acidimicrobiia > Acidimicrobiales > RAAP-2 > RAAP-2. The sequence goes on along the minus strand of CAWUMA010000160.1, from coordinate 139 downwards.
CTGCCCCTCCTGATAGACCACGACGCGTGACTCTGAGCGACCTTCTCGCCGCACGCCGCATGGTTCGATCCTTTGACGGCCGTGCCGTGTCGGGCGACCTCCTGAGCCAATTGGCCACCACCGCGCTGCTCTCGCCCAC
>CAWUMA010000159.1:0-2248 GCA_963923835.1 uncultured bacterium | reverse complement strand
GCTTCTGGTGTCGCCGCAGCCAACTCGACGTGCCGGCGAGCCACTCGGCGGCCAGGGCCGCGACCATGAAAGGGATGCCCAGGCCAAAGCAGTAGAAGAGCGACAGCACCGAGCCCCGCAATGCGGTGGCACCGGTCGAGGACGACAGCAACAAAATCGACGACAACGTCGGGCCGATGCACGGTGTCCAGCCCACCGCGAAAAGAACTCCCAACACGAAGGCCCCCGCGACACTGGCCCGGGGAAGCCAATGAACCCGCTTTTCGCGGTTGAGCCACCGACTCGGCCACCACCCCCCGAAGAAGAGACCCATCAATACCGTCACCCCACCGAAGGTGATTTCGAGCGGCCGTTGGTGCGTGCGCACTGACTGGCCGAAGTACCCGAATAGTGCGCCGAGCGAGACGAAGAAAACGGAGAAACCCAGGACGAAGGCCACCGAACCGGCGAGGGCCCGGCCCCGGCCACCGCGTCGACCGAGTGACCCGCTCGCGCCACCCAGGAAGGCGAGATAGCCCGGGAGTAACGGCAACACGCACGGCGAGGCGAACGAGACGAAACCAGCGGCCAGCGCGACCGGAATCGCCGCCAGCAGTGACGCGGGCAGGGTCGCGATCACGTCAGAGCCGCCCGGGCCGCGGCGACACAGACCTGATTGAGTTCGTCGTGCACGGCCACGTTCTCACGCCGGTCAGCCATCGCGGCCACGATCACCGTGAGACCGCGACGACCCAGCGCACCATCGAGGGCGACGCGTAGCGACTCCTCGTCGCGAACCGTCAGGGCCTCGTGACCAAATCCCCGCGCCACGGATTCAATATCCACGTCGCGGGGAGTGCCAAACAGTTCCTCGAAACGGGCGTGGTCGAGCGCCGTCGCCTGGGGCAGGAAATTGAAGATCGCACCACCCCGGTTGTCGCTGACCACGAGGGCGACGCTGGTGTCGAGCCCCCGGACGCCCTCCACCAGACCCGACACGTCGTGCAGGAAGGTGAGATCGCCGACGTATCCAATGGTCGGCCCACCGGTCGCCACGCCCATCACCGTGGAGACAACACCGTCAATACCGTTCACGCCGCGATTCGAATGGGTCGTCGTCGTGCGCGGTGCGCCCCACCACTCCACATCACGAACCGGCATCGACGAGCCCACCACGAGCGAGGCGCCGTGTCGCGACGCGGCGTCCACCGTCGCGCGCGCCACGACCGGTTCGTTCCATTTCCCCACGAGGTGGGACGAAGCGGCCCGTGCGGCGGCCTCAGATACCCGGGCCCACAGCGCGGCGTACTCCGGATCGCCGGCGAGTGACGGGGATTCGTGGTCGGGGGCGCCGGGCACCACCCGGGACACCACGCGATCGGGGTCGGCCACGAAACCCGCGCCGTCGAGCCCCACCACTTCGGAACCCCACGTGCGCAGTCGCTCACCCAGCACCTTCGAGGCGGGCAGGCCGCCGAGGCGCACCACGAGATCCGGCCGCAGCGCCGTGGCGAGGTCGATGTCACGCAGCACCGCGTCGAAGTGGGCGGTGGTTCCCTGCGCCGTCACGTCACCGAGCACGACCCAGTGGCTGGCCCTTGCACGACGCACCATGTCGGGAGTTGCCCCGGCTCCCACCACGCAGAGAACGCGGCGACCACCCACGGCGAGGTCCGCTCGCTCGGGGTGAGCAGCCACAGTCGGTTGCCACGGTCGATTGCCGTCGCGTCCCTCGGGTAGTTCGTCGGGCTCGCCGACCAGCGGTTCGTCGAATGCGGCGTTGAGGTGGACCGGTCCCGCGAAGTGTGTCACGCCCAGAGCGGCGGCCCACAGCCGGTTTGCCAGCTCGCGCCAGTGGGCCGAGCGGTCGGTCTGGGGCACACCGGGGTCCTCGTAGTCGCGCACCATCGGACCAAAGAGTTCACGCTGATCAATCGTCTGCGGAGCTCCGACTCCCCGCAGTCGAGCGGGCCGGTCGGCCGTCACGATGAGCAGTGGCACGAAGGCCTGGTCGGCTTCGGCCACGCAGGCGTGGAGTTCGGCGGCGGCCGTGCCGCTCGTGACCACCACGGCCACGGGGCGACCAGTGGCGCGCGCGACACCGAGTGCGAAAAATCCCGCGGAGCGTTCGTCCAGCCGCACGTGCAGACGCACCCCCGCGCCGGCGGCCGCCAACGCCAAGGGTGTCGAACGCGAACCCGGGCAGATGACGACGTCGGTGAGCCCCGAACGCGTCCACTCGTCGAACAGAGTGGCGCAGAACGTCGCC
>CAWUMA010000158.1:0-2261 GCA_963923835.1 uncultured bacterium | reverse complement strand
GTGCGCCGCGTGGAGCAGCTCCGCGTCGGCGACCCGCTGGACAAGAACACCGACGTGGGGGCCATCAACTCGGAGACTCAACTCGCCACCATTACCGACCTGGTGGCGGCGGGCGAAGCCGAAGGGGCGGTGCGCTACACGAGTTCGTGTCCACTCCCGTCGACGGGTTACTGGTTCGCCCCGACGATTTTCACGAACGTCTCCCAGTCACACCGCATCGCCCGGGAGGAGATCTTCGGGCCGGTGCTGTCAGTGCTCACTTTCCGTACTCCGGAAGAGGCGGTGACCAAGGCCAACAACACGAACTACGGACTGGCCTGTGGAGTGTGGAGCGAAAAGGGCAGCCGGACCCTCTGGGTGGCCGAGCGCCTTCGCGCCGGAGTCATCTGGGCCAACACGTACAACAAGTTCGACCCGACCAGCCCCTTCGGTGGCGTGCGCGAGTCGGGTTTCGGCCGTGAGGGTGGCCGTCACGGGCTGGAGGGCTACCTCGATGTCTGATCGCCTCGACGTCCGTAAGACCTACAAACTCTTCGTCAAGGGGGCCTTCCCCCGCTCGGAGTCGGGTCGCAGTTACGAGGTCATCACGCCCTCTGGTCAGTTCGTGGCCAACGTGGCGTGGGCCTCTCGCAAGGATCTCCGTGATGCCGTCACGGCGGCGCGCGGCGCCCAGGCTGGCTGGTGGGGCGCGACGGCCTACAACCGCGGCCAGGTTCTCTACCGCTGGGCCGAGATGGCCGAGGGTCGCCGGGGCGAACTCGCCGAGGCTGTGGCCCAGGCCGAGGGCGTGTCGATCGATGAGGCCGCCGCCCAGGTCGGTGAGGCCATCGACCGCTTGGTTTGGTTCGCCGGTTGGACCGACAAGGTGGCCGCCGTCATGGGGGGCTCGAACCCGGTGGCCGGTCCGTACTTCAACTTCTCAGTACCCGCGCCCTCGGGTGTGGTGGTGGTCGTGTGCGACCCCGCGTCGTCGCTGCTCGGTTTCGTCGACGCCGTGGCCGCTCCCTTGGTGACCGGTAACACGGTGATTGCCGTGGCGAGTGAGCACCGGCCCGTGCCCGCATTGCTGATGGGAGAATGCGCGGCCACTTCTGACGTACCTGCGGGCGTGGTGAACATCCTCACGGGCCCGGCCGGCGAACTCGCTCCGGTGGCCGCCGACCACGAGGACGTGGATGGCCTCGACCTCTCGGGGGCCGACGCCGAGTCGCGTGCCCAGTGGACGGCCCGCGCCGCACAGACCATCAAGCGCGTGGTCGTCGACCCCTCCCACGACGAAGCGGCGTCGTTGCGGCGTCTGCGCCGTTTCATCGAGACCAAAACCGTCTGGCACACCACGGGTCAATGAGCGAGAACGCCTTCGACCTCGCCCGACGGGCCGCCGATGAACTGCGCCAGCGCAGCGGGGTGGACCACTACGACCTCGCCGTCGTATTGGGATCGGGGTGGAAGCAGGGCGCCGTCGCCCTCGGTGAGCCCACCAGCGACCTTGCCACGACCGACCTGCCGGGTTTCGCCGCGTCCACGGTCCCCGGTCACGGCAGTCGTCTGCAGACACTGCGCGTGGGGGACCGCACGGTGGCTCTGCTCACCGGCCGGGTCCACCTCTATGAGGGCCACAGCCCCACGGCCGTCGTGCACCCCATTCGCACGTTGATCGAAGCCGGGGCCTCGCGGGTCGTCCTGACCAACGCGGCCGGGGGCATCGACCCGACCATCGCCCCGGGCAGCGTGGTGGTGATCCGCGACCACCTGAACATGACGGGCACGTCGCCGCTCGAGGGACCCAACCCGCCAGAGGAGTACGGCTCGCGGTTCGTCGATCTCTCCGACGCCTACAGCGCCCGGTTGCGCGCTCTCGTGGCCTCCACCGTGCCCGGACTTCCCGAAGGTGTCTACGGGGGTTTCCGTGGTCCGCAGTACGAGACGCACGCCGAAATTGCGATGATCCGCACTCTCGGTGCGACGCTCGTGGGCATGTCGACCGTTCTCGAAACAATCGCCGCGCGTCACCTCGGTGCCGAAGTTCTCGGCCTCTCGCTGGTGTCGAACTTCGCCGTCGGCATCGCGCCCGGTCCGCTCAATCATCAAGAAGTGCTCGAGACGGGCCAGAACGCGGCCGGCGCCCTCGGCGATCTGCTCGGGCGCATCCTGCCGGCGCTGTGAACGACGAGCTGCGCGGCCAGGTCCGTGACTGGATCGCCGCCGACCCCGACCCGGTGACCCGGGCCGAGCTGGAGAATCTTCTCGCCACCGACGAC
>CAWUMA010000157.1:0-2261 GCA_963923835.1 uncultured bacterium | reverse complement strand
CGGAGATGTGTATAAGAGACAGCGACGGAATCGGTCGGCCTGGGCCTCTTCGATCGCCGACGAGGAGGTCTTGGCCGCGATGCCCATGGTCAAGCACAGGTCGAGGACCTGCTTGTTCGTCATCCCAAGTTCTTTCGAGAGCTCGTGCACCCGAATTTTCTTGCTGGCCAAAATGTTTCCTTCGTCGCCTCAGTGCCCCGAAGGGCACAGTTTCCTATTGTTTCACATCAGTAACTCTTTCGAAGAGACGGCGCACGGTGTCCATCTCCTCGTTTCCCACCTCATGGCGCAATGCACGCATCAGGTGACGACTCGTCAGCGCGGGCGAACACGTGGGGCAGACCCACGCACCTCGGCCCACACCGCGACCCGCGTACCACTGGCCGTCGGGGCGGCGACCACAGCGCACCAGCGCCGTGTCGTCAGCCGTCACGCGGCACACGAGGCACGTCCGACGGGGCGTTATGCCTCCGCCTCCTCGCTCACGACGTCGGAGTCGGCGGCCTCGTCGGCCACGGCCTCCACCGTCTCGGTCACTTCGACCACGTCCTCGCCGTCGGTCCAGACCTCGGTCGCGACCTCGGCCTCGGCCGTCTCGGACTCCGAGCGGATGTCGATACGCCAACCGGTCAGACGCGCGGCCAGACGGGCGTTCTGCCCCTCCTTGCCGATGGCCAGCGACAACTGCTGGTCGTGGACGATCACGGTGGCGATGCCCTCGGCCTCGTCGAGGCGCACCTCGCGAATACGCGCCGGCGCGAGGGCCGCGGTGATGAACTCGACCGGGTCCTCGCTGTAGGGAACCACGTCGACGCGCTCGGAGCGCAGTTCGTTGGTGATGTTGCGCACGCGGCTGCCGCGCGCACCGACGCAGGCGCCGACCGGGTCGACCATCTGGTCGTTCGAGGCGACGGCAATCTTGGCGCGGTGGCCGGGCTCGCGGGCGATGGCCTTGATCTCGACCACGCCGTTGGCGATCTCGGGCACTTCGATCTCGAAGAGCTTGGCGACCAGTGCCGGGTGCGTGCGCGACACGACGATCTGGGGGCCCTTGTTGGTCTTACGCACTTCGACGATGTAGACCTTCACGCGCGACCCGTGGTCGAGACGCTCGAAGGAGATCTGCTCCGCCTGGGGCAAGAGGGCCTCGACGCGGCCGAGGTCGAGCAGCGTGTACCGGTTGTCGGTCTGCTGCACGATGCCCGAGACGATGTCGCCCTCGCGGTTGGCGAACTCCTCGTACATCTTGCGGCGCTGGATGTCACCGATGATCTGCTTGAGCTGTTGCTTCGCGGTCTGGGCGGCGATACGACCGAAGTCGTCGGGCGTGGCGTCCCACTCGCGCACGACGTTGCCCTCGAGGTCGAGTTCGAGTCCCCACACGGTGATCTCACCGGTCTCGGGGTTGATTTCGACTTCGGCGTCCTCGGGTGCGTCGGGGCGACGCTTGAACGCGACGAGCAGGGCGTTGGCCAGAGCCAACAGCAGTTCCCCCTCGTCGATGTTCTGGTCCCGGGCGATCTGTCCGAGCGCCTCTACGAATTCAAAGTTGGCCATCGCTATCCCTTCTTGCTCGTCGTTACGTTCTTGCCCCGCGAGGGCGAAGGCTTGGCTTCGGCGCCCCACCGGAAAACGGTGCGCGCACGCTCCACCGACTCGAGGGCCACGCGCACGGTGCCCGCGTCGGCGTCGTCGAGCGTGACCGAGTCGGCGTCGGCCGCGAGGACCACGCCCTCGAGGCGTCGCGTCGGTTCGGCACCGCGGCGTTCACGCAGCGTGACGATCTCCCCCACCGCGCGAGCGAAGTGCTCGGGCGTGCGCAGCTTGCGCTCCAGTCCCGGACTCGACACGTCCAGCGTGTAGCGCCCGGCGATCGGGTCGGCGGTGTCGAGCCACTGTGAGATGACCCGGGTCGCCTCGGTCAGGGTGTCCAGGTCGACGCCACCCTGGCGGGTGACGACCACGTTGAGGGTCCCCGAGGCCATTTCGACGTCGTACAGGTCGAGATTGAGGGGCGCCAGCAGGTCGCGCAGCGGGGTGCTGAGATCCATGTGTCGCCTCCTTTCTCGGTCCCGGGCGTCCGGACAATGAAAAACGCGGGCCAGCGGCCCGCGTCAACGAGTCCAGACGTCCTATGCGGACTGTGGATAACTAGTGTAGCAGCCCCTTCGGGCCGCGGCGAGGGCCTAGTAGGCGCGGGCCACGATGGCCACGAGGTCGGGCTCGGCTTCCTTGTCGGGCAAGGAGCCGTCGGCCCGCTG
>CAWUMA010000156.1:0-2271 GCA_963923835.1 uncultured bacterium | reverse complement strand
GATTGTCAAGCCCTTCGGGGGTGGTGTAATTGGCAACACAACTGGTTCTGGTCCAGTTATTCAGGGTTCGAGTCCTTGCCCCCGAACGAAGTTCCGAGCGACAGCTCGGTGTTTCACGGTCCCATCGTCTAGTGGCCTAGGACATCACCCTCTCAAGGTGGAGACACGGGTTCAAATCCCGTTGGGACTGCCAGTCGGTCGCGGCAATTCGCCCGACCTATCGGCTTTACGAGCCGGACGTGCTCATACACTGAATTTCGTGAGTTCACTCATTTCCGAACTTCGCACGGATGAACTGGTACCGCGTTTGGATACCGATCCGCAACTGTTCTTGCTTGACGTGCGCGAGCCCGACGAATTCGCTGATTGGGTTATTCCCGGTGCCGTGAATATCCCACTCGGAAGCCTCGAAGACCGACTCGACGAGGTGCCCCTCAATAGGTCCGTCGTGGTGGTGTGCGCCAAGGGTGCCCGGGCACTGCGGGGCGCCGAGGTGCTCGCCGCACACCATCGGCCCTGCGCCGTACTCGAAGGTGGCATGGGTTCGTGGGCCTCAACATACGACGAGGTGTCACTCGAGCTCGGTGGAGCGACAGTGATTCAAGTACGTCGTCGGGGCAAGGGTTGTTTGTCGTACGTCGTGGGCGCGGGGGAGCGTTGCGTCGTCATCGACCCCTCTCTTGACATCGAGCGCTACCAAAACATCGCGAATTCCCGCGGATGGCAGATTGCCTACGTGGTGGATACTCACCTGCACGCCGATCACATCAGCGGCGCGCGCGAGTTGGTGGCATCAACCGGTGCACGGTTGATGCTGAGCCCCCATGATCCGTTCCGGTTCGATTTCGAACCACTGGGCGATGGGTTGATGGTTGCTTTGACCGATCAAGTGCAACTGGGTGTGGAGGCGGTGAGCGCGCCCGGTCACACTGAAGGCTCAACGGTGTACCGACTCGGTGACGCCGCCATCTTTACCGGCGACACCCTCTTCCTTGAAAGCGTGGGCCGACCGGACTTGGCCGATCAGGCCGAACCATTCGCTCACGCGTTGTATCGGAGTCTGCACGATCGCGTGCTGTCACTGCCTGATGACGTGAGGGTCTTCCCCGCGCACTACGGCGCGGGAGTCGAAGTCCACTTTGGCGTCGCGGTGTCGAAGACGTTGGGCGAACTTCGACAGACGCTTGCCCCGCTTTCATTGAATGAAACCGAGTTTGTGGCGTGGGCGGTCAAGAACGTGAAAGACCGTCCGCCGAACTACCAAAAAATCGTCAAGATCAACGCCGGCATTGAAGTGTTGGGCATTCCCAGCTCTGATCTCGAAGCGGGACCGAACCGCTGCGCAATTGCCTAGTTAGGCAGACACATCCACAGGCTTCTTGTCAAGTCGGACTTTGGGCTCTCAACAACCAAGTTCAAAAATCCGAAATTTCTGGGCAATTTGGGTGTTTGTCTTTTTGAACGAAATCGCCGGACGACCCGCAACCCAGGAATTCGAATTTTTTTGACCGGAAAACTATTCCACTCGTAGTTTTTTGCGCTGGCAAAAACGGGAGTGGTGGCTCCCTTTAACAGGTGGTGGAATTTATGTACGGGATACTCTCGTACCCATTCACGCACCGCGTGCGAATAACACGTGTGGCGTTGTGGGTCTTCTTCTTTTTGGCGCTCATCTTGGGCGTATCCGCAGCGGCAGCAGGTGCCGCAACAACGGTCAAGCACGGCGGCTCCACCACTGCCGTTATTGCCCATGCTCAGAGTGACACCTCCATCACTGTCACTGGTCTCTCCGCCACCGCCACCGTCGGGACCACTATGAGTGTGACCTTTGCTCCGAACAACGCAGTTGCAAATGAAACGGTTTCAGTTTTTGGCAACTCAACTTGCTCCTTTAATCCCACCTCAGGAACAGTCACAAATGGAGCGAGTAAGACGTTTACATCGACACTCACCTTCATCGCGGTGGGTACGTGCACAATTCAGGCTTCGACTACCAACGGGTTTACTCAGGCAAATGTTGGAACGTCCGTCACGGTGAGCAAGGGCAGCCAGTCCATCACCACCACCTCCACGGCCCCGGCCAGCGCCGTTGTCTCGGGCGCCACCTACACCCCGACGGCTACCGCCAGCTCGAACCTCAGCGTCACCATCACCGTCGACGCCTCGGCCTCGGCCGTGTGTTCGATCTCGGGTGGCGTGGTGTCGTTCCAGACCGTGGGCACCTGCGTGCTCGACTTCAACCAGGCCGGTAACGCCAACTACCAAGCCGCC
>CAWUMA010000155.1:0-2274 GCA_963923835.1 uncultured bacterium | reverse complement strand
GCACTACCGTGGCGCCGTGAGCCTTCCCTCCATCACTCCGGCCTACGCTCCTCAACCAGCTGACGTGACGTGGCCCACGCACGAGTGGCCCCGGGGCGAAATTGCTCAGCAGGAGCGACTCGTGGCCGTCGCGGACGAGGCCTTCAGCCGGCCCGAACTGGCGCGCACCTTCGGTGTGGTGGTGATTCGAGGTGGTCGAGTCCTCTACGAGCGCTACGCCGACGTCATCGAGCACTTCGACCGTGAACCCGAGCCCATTTCGGGCGACACGCCTTTGTTGTCGTGGTCGATGGCCAAATCAATGTTGCACTTCATCGTGGGCACCCTCGTCGAACAGGGCCGCCTCGATCCGGATGCTCCCGCGCCCGTGCCCGAGTGGGCCGGCGAGGATGACCCACGCCGAGCCATTCGTCTCGCCGATCTCTTGGCGATGCGCGACGGCCTCGACTTCTCCGAGGTCTACAGCATCGATCAGCCCAGCCACGTGGTGGACATGCTTTTCGGCGTCGGTCAGCCCGACGTCAGCCGATACGCCGCGAGCCGGCCGCTGGCCCACCAACCCGACACCGTCTACAACTACTCGAGCGGCACCACCAACATCATCAGTGGCGTGGTCGCCGGAGTTCTCGGGGCCGGTGATCCCTACCGGACCTACCTGGCGGACAAGCTCTTCACCCCGCTGGGAATGTCTCACGCGACGCCGACATTCGACGAGGCGGGCGTCTGGATTGCCTCGAGTTACGTCCACGCCCCGGCCCTGGAGTTCGCCAAGTTCGGCCTGCTGTACCTGCGTGGTGGCGAGTGGGGCGACCACCAGTTGGTACCACGCTCGTGGTGCGACACCGCCCAGATCCCCCGTAGCCAGGACCCGGACAACGGCCATTACTACGGCTGGCAGTGGTGGATCACCGACGACCGCTACGGCACCTACTGGGCTTCGGGCTACGAGGGCCAGCGCATTTACGTCGTACCCGCTCTGGACGCTCTCGTTCTGCGATTCGGCCGTACCGACGCGGAGCACTACCCCGACATCGAGGCGTGGCGGGGCCGCGTCCTCGACGTGCTGGCAGCCTCCTAGGCCCCTTCGTAGTCGAAGCCGAGATCCGGGGCGCTGAAGAGCGCCTCGAAAGGCCAACCCTCCTCGGCGGCCATCGCGGCGGCCGTCCCACCACGATCGACCACAGCCACCAACAGAACGGGAGTCGCTCCGAAGTCGCGGACCACCCGAGCCGCTTCCATCAGGCTCGTACCACGCGTCACGGTGTCCTCCGTGATGACCACGTGGTCACCGGGTTCGAGCAGACCGGCGATCCGCCCACCGGCGCCGTGATCCTTCACTTCTTTGCGGACACTGAAGGCGCGCAGACGCACACCCCGCGTGGCGGCGACGCCCGCGGTGATGAAGGACACGCCGTCAGCACCCATCGTGAGGCCTCCGATGGCGTTCGCGGACTGCGGCACGCGCTCAAGAACCAACTCGGCCACGTCGAGCATCGTGTCGGGGCTGCAAATGGTGCGCTTGGAGTCGATAAACCACGACGAACGACGTCCCGACTTCAGAACGAAGTCTCCACGCCGGACTGACTCAGCCAGCAAGTGTTCTCGAACCCGCTCACGTGCTGTCGTCATCGCACCACGACCCTTCTCTCGCCGGCGACCACGTCGCCAATTCGCATCGCCGTCACGCCAGCGGTGGCGGCGGCACGAATGGCGTCATCCACGCGTGCCGGACTCAGAGCCAGAACCATGCCGAGCCCGCAGTTAAAGACGCGCACCATCTCGGCCGCACTCACGCTTCCGCGACGCTGGATCTCAAAGAAGATCTCGGGCGTCTCGAAGCTCTCCATGTCCACATGAGCCTCAAGCCCGTCGGGAAGAAATCGCACCACGTTTCCGGTGATGCCCCCGCCGGTGATGTGGGCGGCCGCGTGCAGGTCGTCACCCAGAACCTGGCGCACCGCTTGGACGGCGCCGACGTAGATGACTGAGGGCTCGAGGAGTTCGTCGGCCAAGGAGCGCTTCGCTCCGGGCCAGGCTGGCCCGTGGATATCGACCGCGCCATCGAGCAACACACGTCGGGCCAGGGTGTACCCGTTGGATCGCAGGCCCGGCGACGCGAAGCCAACGAGTGCGTCACCTTCTCGCACCAGGTGGGGTCCGAGTTCTTTCCCACGTTCCACCACACCCACCGCAAACCCCGCCACATCCAGATCGTCGGTCTTCATGACTCCGCCATGCTCAGCCGTCTCGCCCCCGAGCAGCGTGCAGCCCGCC
>CAWUMA010000154.1:0-2280 GCA_963923835.1 uncultured bacterium | reverse complement strand
GCCGCCGTCGCCCTGGGTCTGGCGGTGTGGCGACTCGGTCCAACGAGCGTCTTCCCCGGTGTACTCGTGTGGTGGCCCGCTTGTGCCACGGCTGTTTTGCTGGCTGTGGGTGGGCGACAAATCAGGGGAGGGCTGGCCTCGGTTCTCGCCTGGAGGCCAATTCGCTACGTGGGGGACATCTCCTACGGCCTATATCTCTGGCATTTCCCGTGGCTAATCGTTCCCGCACTGATGACACATCCGTACACCGGCGCTCGTGACCGACTTATCGAGGTAGCTGGCGCGACTCTGTGTTCAGTCATGAGTTTCCACTTGATTGAACAACCGATTCGTCGCTCTCGTTCACTCGACCGTGACCGATTGGCTGTCGCAATACTTCTGATTCTGTGCCTCGCCATTTCTCTGGCCGTGACGATTGTGGTGGGTCGTTTCGTCGGCGCCTAGGGGGTTCGCACCACGGCGCCGTGAGGGATAAGCCGTACGTGGTAGAGGTTCCGCAACTGGGAGATGACGTAGGTGGCGAGACAGTCTTCTCCGGCAACGCTGAGGTGAATTCCGTCGGGTGATCGAGCCACCTGGTTGAACCCATTGAGGGGCAAGGTGGATGAAAATGCCCCGTGGAGCGCCAAGAGTGAATACGTGGGCACGAACGTTGCCCCGGCAAAAGTCGGAACCACCCGCTGAAAGAGCGAGTTCAGATACTGGGCGCCGAGGTTGTAGCCGTACGGACCCATGATGGGCAGACCGACCCACGTCACGTAGGCGCCACTGCGCGTGGCGTCACCGACGATGGTGCGGACGTTCTGCTCGTAGGCGTCCTTCCAGTCGGGCGTGGCGAAGGCCTGCGCGTGGCCATTCACCATCATGCCCTGCTGATCGTTGGCGCCGAGGAAGATGATGACGAGATCCGGATGGTACTGACGTATCGCACCGGGGAGAACCTGGGCCCAGTTGTAGAACCATGAATTCGACAGGCCCGTGGATGACTTGTCGAGTTGGACGAGGTGGAGACCCCTCGTTCCGCCAATGAGACGATTAATGCCCCAGCCGAGGTCGTTGCCGAGCGAGTCACCGATTTCGAGGACGGTGCACTGACCCACGCTCGTCGCTTCGCGCACCGTGGTAGTTGTTGTCGTCTCTGGCACCGACGTCGTCACTCCCGTGACGCCGGTCGGCGCGGGGAGCGTGGTCGTGGTGGTGGGCGTCGACGAAGGGCTCATTGCGAACGCACACGACGCGTGGCGCACGGACGGGTGAACGGCGTTCGACACTGGTGGTTGCGGCGCCGCGTCCGGTCGACCAACGGTCGTGGACGTGACCGGAGTCGACGTCGTGGTTGAGTTCGGGGTTCCCGTGTGCGCGCGAACCGTGGTGGTCGTTGTTGGGGTCCTCAACGTATTGGTTGTCGCGACGGCCGAGCCGGCGTGCGACGCGGGGCGAACAAGTTGTCCCGCGGTGAGAACGCCACCCAGTGCCACCAGGAGAATCAGGCGGGTGGGCCAATGCCGGTTGCTGCTCACCGTCTCTCCATCGCCTTCAACGCTAACGCCGGCGTCTTCGCCGACGAGGGCGAGGTCAGGGCAATTCGGACAGAATCTCTCGCACGTGGTCGGCGAGAACCCCCGCACCTTCGTGCGGAGTGAGGCGCTGACCGGCGAGACCGTGCAGGTGGGCGGCGAGATACGCCGCGGCCCACGGCTCGTGTCCACTGGCGAGAGCTCCGAGGATAAGACCGGTCAGCACGTCACCGGAACCGGCCGTCGCCAACTGAGAGGTACCCGAGGTCACCACCCGGTAGTCCCCATCAGGTCGGGCGACGATCGTTTCGGGCCCCTTGGCGAGCACCACGCACCCGCTCGACGTGGCCAGGGCCCGCACGGAGTCCAGAGACGGGGTGCCACCGGTGAGGCGTGCGAACTCGCCCGCGTGGGGCGTGAGGATCCAGGTTTGGTCGGTGGGTCGCAGTGCGACCACGGAGGGTCGTAAGGCGTCGGCGTCGAGCACGACGGGTACCGCCACGGTGAGCAACTTTTCCGCGAGCCATTCGTCGCAGTCCGACCCCAAGCCCGGTCCGGCCGCGACCGCGACACACCGGTCATCAAAGTGGTCGGCGTAGACGGCTTCGACGGGCACGCCCGAGCCCGAGGGCAGGTTGCCCCGCGTGGCGAGACGAACCATCGAGGCGCCCCCGGCCATGGCTCCTCGCACAACCAGTCCGGCGGCCCCGGGCATGGACGGCGATCCGGCGAAGATCTGCACCGCGTGGCTCCACTTGTTGTC
>CAWUMA010000153.1:0-2287 GCA_963923835.1 uncultured bacterium | reverse complement strand
ATGCCACCGGCGGCCAGCACGAGATCGACCGGAGCGTCGGCCGGGATGATGGCGTCGCTGCTCACCGAGCCACGACCGAGAAGTGAGACCACGCGAAAGCGGAAAGAGGCTGCGACGCGACCATGTTCCTAGAGTAGTGAGGGTGCTCCCGTTCGCCGTGCTCTCACCGTGGCGACTCCTGCTCGTGGGGCTCGTGTCGGTGGCCGCGGGAATCTCCAACGGCATCGCCGGGGGCGGAACGTTTCTCACGTTCCCCACGTTGCTCGCCGTTGGCATTCCGGCACTGACCGCGAACGTCACGTCCTCGGTCGGCGTGGTGCCGAGCTACCTGGGCGGCCTGCGCGGATTCCGTCGGGAGATTGCGGTGCACCGGCGTTTGTTGCTCCAGACCGCGCCCTGGTGCATCGCGGGAACGTTGGTGGGTTGCACCTTGTTGCTGCGTGGCTCGAACGAAACCTTCCGCATGGTGGTGCCGTGGCTGATTGGTTCGGGCACCATCGTCTTCGCCGTGTCCCCTCTCGTGACGCGCCGCCTGGCCCACATCGATCACTCGCACCCGGCTCGGCGGCGCACCCTCGCGGTGGGACTGTTCATCCTGTCGATCTATGGCGGCTACTTCGGTGCAGGCCTTGGCATCTTGCTGCTCGCCGTGATGGCAGTGGCGCTACCACTCGACATCAACGAGTTACAGGGCGCGCGAGTGGTTCTCTCCATTCTCATCAACAGCGTGGCAGCCACCGTTTTCGTGATTCGCGGCCACCTCTGCGTGGAGGCCGTCTTCGTCCTCCTTGCGGGCACATTGGTGGGCGGTATCGCGGGCACCGCGTTGATCAAGAGACTCTCGCCCAACGTCGTACGGGCACTCGTCATCGCCACCGGGGTGCTGTCCACGATCCGCCTCGCGATGACCGCCTAGCGAAATACCTACTAATCCACTAGAATAAGTGTCATGACTGGCTTGTTCTCTTTCCCCAATCCCGTCAATGACGCCGCCGCACGCACGGTCGCTCTGGGCGTAGTGACGCTCTCAACGATCACCCTCGTCACGGGCTGGGCGTGGTTACTCATCCCCCTCACCTACGGCTTCTTGGCTCGGGTGCTGACCGGGCCGACGCTGTCGCCGTTGGGCCAGTTCGCCGTTCGCGTGGCCGGCCCGCGTCTCGTGTCGTGGCAGAAGTTCGTGCCCGGACCGCCGAAACGTTTCGCGCAGGGAATTGGCCTTGTTTTCTCGGGATCCGCGCTCATCACGTGGCTGAGTGCCGGGTGGCCCGTGGCCCGGTGGATCTTGTTACCGCTGATTGCGGCGGCCTCACTCGAGGGCTTCCTCGGCTTTTGTCTGGGTTGCACGATGTTCGGCTGGTTGATTCGTTGGGGCGTAATCCCCGACTCGGTCTGCGCGGACTGTGGCGACCTCGCCGCCCGCTGGGCGAAGAACCCGCCGGTCGAGGTGAGTTCGCACACCTGAAACCAGTAACCCCTACGAGCCGGCGTAGGCTCGTTTCACCGTGTTACTGCCCGTGCGTCATCGAATAATCCTGGCGTTTCTCATTCTCGCCGTGGGTATTGGCCTGCTTCCCACGCCCTTCGCTCGCGCCGCCGACGCACGAGTCGTGGTCGCCCACGCCACCACGGTCTCGGCCGCGGACCAGGTGGTGAATACCGGCGCACCGGTGACCTTCAGCGTCGCGCTGACGTCGGCCCACGCCGCCGACTTGCAGCAGTTTCTGTCCGACGTCACGAACCCCTCGTCCCCGCAATACCACCACTTCTTGACGGCCGCCCAGTTCGCCACTCGCTTCGGCGCGTCGCCCGAGTCGATTGCGCGCGTGAAGAGTTACTTCGCCCAGTTCGGTATCACCGCGCACGGGGTGAGCCGCGGACATGTACTGCTGCGCCTGTCGGGTTCAACTCAATCGATCGCCCACGCTCTGGCCGCCCGGATCGTGGCGGTTCGCCACCCCAGTGGGGACGTGGCCGCCGTTTTGCGCTCGGTCGGCACAATGCCCGCCAGCGTCGCCCACGACGTGGCCGGTATCGCCGGGCTCGGTGGATCGGTCTGGGGCAGCAACAGCCTCCCGCGCACGACCTCGATTAACACGCCGTCGGAGCCATCCACGCTCGGTTGCTCCAGTTCGACGACCGGCCTCAAGACCGGTTCCACCATCGGACCGCAGGGACTCTCGGTGATTCAACAGGCCGTCTTGTACGGGCTCGACCACCAGTGGGCCGCGGGCAACGACGGCACCGGCCAAACCATCGGCGTGTACGAACTCGCGGTGACCAACTC
>CAWUMA010000152.1:0-2287 GCA_963923835.1 uncultured bacterium | reverse complement strand
TGGGCGTCGAGAGAATCGGTGTGCAGCACGCCACGGGCGAAACGCTCCCAGGCGAAGGCGCCCTCGTTGGTGAGCGCCGCTCCGCCGATGACGCCCACGTCGCCGCGCAGGAGTTCGGCGGCACGTGCCAGGGCGACGCCCCACGGAACGGGACGCAGTTCGCCGTCGATGCGCACGTGCGGTTCGCGCACGCGCGCCGCGGGTGACAAGAGGTCGGTGTTCTGTTCATTGCCGTCGACGCTGTCGAGGGTGAAGCGCCCCTTGTCGCAGAGCCAGCCGTGGTTGACCGGGTCGGAGTCGACACCGAGCACGCGGGTCAGGCGGTTGCCCGACGACTGCACGGCCACGCGGCAGCCCACCGAGCACGTCGTGCAGGTGCTCTCGACCTGCTCGAGGTCCCAGGGACGGGCGGTGAAGCGGTAGGGCTTGGCGGTCAGCGCACCGACCGGGCAGATCTGCACGGTGTTGCCCGAGAAGATGGAGTCGAAGGGCCGCGTCGGTGACGGGGCCACTTCGATCTGGTCGCCACGTCCGGCGAAGGCGATTTCGGCTTCGCCGGCGACCTCACTCGCGAAGCGGGTGCACCGCGAGCACTGGATACAGCGCTCGCGGTCAAGAAGAACGAGTTCACCGATGCTGATCGGCTTGACGAAGTGACGCTTCTCCTCGATGAAACGCGTCTCGCCTGAACCGTGGGCCAGCGTCTGGTCCTGCAGCGGACACTCGCCACCCTTGTCGCAGACCGGGCAGTCCAGAGGGTGGTTGGCGAGGAGAAATTCCAGAACGCCGTCCTGGGCCTTCTTCACCTTGTCCGAGTCGGTGACGACGTTCATGCCCTCGCTGACGCGCAGGTAGCACGCCGGCTGCAGGGTCGCGCCGCGCGGGCCGTCGACTTCGACGAGGCACATACGGCACACCCCGACGGGCTCCATACGCGGGTGGTAACAGAAACGGGGAACGTACTCACCGGCGCGCTCGGCGGCCTCGATGAGCAACTCACCCGGCGCGGCCGTGACCGGCCGACCGTTCAGCGTGATGGTGACGGGGGTCTCAGCCATGCGGGCACCCTCCGTGGGCGATGTGGGCCTCGAAGTCGGAGCGGAACATCGTCAGCGCCGAGTTGACGGCTGAGGGGATCGACGGACCGAGCACGCAGATCGTCGTCTGCTGCGGCGGCCACGAGAGTCCCGGCGAGATGTTGTCGCACAGGTCGAGGACGAGTTCGAGGTCTTCGGGACGACCGCCGCCGTGCTCGAGGCGGTACATGATGCGCTCGATCCAACCCGATCCCTCGCGGCACGGCGTGCACTGACCACAGGACTCACGGGAGAAGAACTTGGTGATGCGCCAGGCCGCGCGGACAACACAGTCAGTGTCATTGAGCACCACGACCGAACCCGAACCGAGCATCGAGCCCTGCCCGGCCACTTCGTCCTGGCCGAGCGGTGTGTCGAGCTGGTCGGCGCCGAACCACGGGGCCGACACGCCACCGGGGATGATGGCCTTCACGGGCCGGTCACCCACCATGCCGCCACCGAAGGCGGGGTCGTAGATCAGGTCGCGGAAGGTGTTGGTCACCATTTCGACTTCGTAGACACCGGGGCGGTTGACCTTGCCGGCCAGCGCGAAGAGTCGCGTGCCGGCCGAGCGGCCACCACCCAACGCCGCGAAGGCCGCGCCGCCGTTGAGCACGATCCACGGCAGGTTCGACATCGTCTCGACGTTGTTCACGACGGTGGGCTCACCGTAAAGACCGGTCACGGCCGGGAAGAACGGGGGCTTGATGCGCGGGAAACCACGCTTGCCCTCGAGCGCCTCGAGCAGCGAGGTCTCCTCGCCGCAGATGTAGGCACCCGCACCCGGGTGCACCACGAGGTCGAGCGAGAAATCGGAGCCGAAGATCTTCGAGCCGAGAGCCCCGTGCTCGTAGGCGTCGTTGACGGCCTGCTGCACGCGCTCAAGACCGAGGGCGAACTCGCCACGCAGATAGATGAAGGCCTGGTTCACCTGGAGGGCGTAGGCCGCAATGATCGTGCCCTCGACCAACTGGTGCGGGTCGCGCTCGATGAGGAAGTGGTCCTTGAAAGTGGCGGGCTCTGATTCGTCGCCGTTCACCACGAGGTACGACAACGGAGAACGGCGCAGCATCGACCACTTGCGACCGGCCGGGAAGCCGGCGCCGCCACGGCCGAGCAGCGAGGCCGCGTCGACTTCGGCGGCCACCTGTTCGGGGTGCATGGCTGTCTCTTATACACATCTGACGCTGCCGACGATCTACTCTGTGTAG
>CAWUMA010000151.1:0-2291 GCA_963923835.1 uncultured bacterium | reverse complement strand
CGGTTCTCGCGCCCTGCGGTGACCTGCTCGAGTCGATGGTGAAGCGGACCTTCGGCGTGAAGGACCTGGGCCGCATCCTGCCCGGCCACGGCGGACTCATTGACCGCATCGACGGCCTGCTTTTCGTGCTGCCCGCGATGTACTACTACTGCCACGTTCTGCACCTGAGTTAGGCCGGGTAGGCGTGCGTCGTCAAGTGGCGCTCATGGGCGCAACGGGCTCCATTGGCCGTCAGACCCTCGACGTGCTTCGCCGCGAACCCGAGCGCTTCGAGTTGAGTGCGGTGGCCGCCGGACGGCGCATCGACGACCTCGTGGCCATCACCCGTGAGTTCGACGTGTCCCGCGTCGTGGTGGCCGACGAATCCGATCGTGCACGGGTGGCCGACATTCTCGGACCCGACGTGGAGGTGCGCAGCGGGGTCGAGGGTCTCGTCGCGGCCTGTGACGACGTCGACATCGTCGTCAACGCCGTCGTGGGATTCGCGGGCCTTCCGGTGACCCTCGCCGCTCTGCGCGGTGGCCGCCGATTAGCTCTGGCCAACAAGGAATCGCTCATCGCGGCGGCGCCACTCGTGAACGCCGCACGCCGCACGCCGGGCGCCGAGTTACTGCCGATTGATTCCGAGCACTGCGCCATTCACCAGTGCCTCGCCGGTTCGAGCGAACCGGGCCACCCCGATGTGCGTCGCTTGATTCTCACCGCGTCGGGTGGGCCCTTCCGCGGACGGAGTGCCGAGCAGTTGCGATCGGTCACGCGCGAGGAGGCCCTGCGCCACCCCACCTGGTCGATGGGTCCCAAGATCACCGTCGATTCGTCGACGTTGATGAACAAGGGCCTCGAGGTCCTCGAAGCGGCCGCACTCTTCGGAGTTGAGGTTGACCGGGTCGACGTGGTGGTGCACCCCGAATCCATCGTGCACTCGATGGTGGAATACGTCGATGGGTCGACGTTGGCGCAGTTGTCCGCGCCCGACATGCGCCTGCCTATCGCGTATTGCCTGGGTCTGCCCGAACGGCTCGACCACGCGTGGGGCGCGCTCGACTTCACGTCGGGCGTGTCGCTGCATTTTGAGGCTCCCGACCGGGCCAACTTCCCCGCCCTGGACCTCGCTTACGCCGCCGCCCGACGCGGGGGAGCGGCCCCGGCCTGGCTGAGTGCGGCCAATGAAGTGGCCGTGGAGGCCTTCCTCTTCGACCGGATCAAGTGGGTCGATATCGCCGCGGTGGTGGCGCGCACCATGGACGCCTACGAGGACGTGGTCCTCGAGAGCCCCGACGTCGTCTACGAACAAGACGACGTGGCACGGCGCACGGCGCTCGCTAGCGTCAATGACTAGATGTCACGCCGCTCGCTGCTGATCTCCCTCGCACCGGTGGTCGCCGGGGCTCTTGCCTTCGGCTGGGTGCTGGGTCTGGTCGGAGGCTGGCCCCTGCCCGTCATGGTCTACGCCATCTTGGTGATGGTCATGGTCCACGAGCTGGGTCACTTCCTCGCCGCCAAATGGGCCGGCATGGAGGTGACCGACTTCTTCGTCGGCTTCGGGCCGCCTCTGTGGTCGGTCACGGTCGGCGGCACCCGGTACGGCGTGCGGGCGTTGCCGCTCGGTGGCTACGTCAAGGTTCCGGGGATGACCTCGGCCGACGTGATCGGCTCCGACCGCGAGGGTCGCACCTACCGGGCGCAGAGTTACCCGAAGAAGGTCATCTTCGCCTCGGCGGGCTCGTTCATGCACCTGGTCATGGCCTTCGTGTTGGCGTGGTCGTCGCTGACCTTCATCGGGCGTCCCGCGGCCGACCACGTCGTAGTGAGCCACCTCAGTCGTTTCGATCACGTGGCCGCTTCGCAGGCGCCTGCCGCCGCGGCGGGCGTGCGCGTCGGTGACCGGCTCTACGCCGTCGACGGGCAGGTCATCACGTCGAGCACCCAACTGGTCTCTTTGATCTCACGCGATCTCTCGAAAGGCACCACCCGGCTCACCGTGGAGCGGGACGGCCACCAACTGATGCTGCGGTCCCGCGTGGAAGACGGGTGCCACCTGTCGGTCGGCGGCCAGGTTCTCGAGACGAAGTGTGGCGTGCGGGGCTTCATCGGTGTCGGCCTCGACAACGCGGTGGTGGCGAGTTCACCCTGGGCCGCGGTCGGGGGCGCACTCTCGCTGGTGGCGGACAACGTGACGGCGGCGGCGCACGGTGTGGTGCAGGTGTTCTCGCCCCGACAGTTCGCGAGTCTCTATCACCAGGTGACCTCCACGAAGGCCGCGAACGATCCCAACAACCAACTGCACCGTC
>CAWUMA010000150.1:0-2306 GCA_963923835.1 uncultured bacterium | reverse complement strand
GGAGCGACGTCGCCATCGCCGCGGAACTGGCCGAGCTCTACGGGCAGCACCTGGGTCTCACCTCCATCGACCAGACCTCGCAGACCATCGAAGCCACGACCGGGTACCCGACGTGGACCGCGCGCATCGACGCCGACGTCGATGGTGTGGTGGCGGGCCGACCCGACCTGCGGGCCTCGCGCCGGGCGATGGACCCGATGGCCTTCCCCGGGATTCGTTCGACCGATCTTGTGGGCATCGGCTCGCTGGCGAGCGCCACGCAGAGTGCCACCGTGACCGGCGCCACGGTGCCCGGTCCGGCCGACTGGTCGCTCGTGAGCGCGGGCACCGGCGTCGACGTTGGTCGACCCGACAACTACGCGTTGGGGCTCCACGTCGCGCGCCGTCTCTATGACAACGGCATCGCCGTGCAGGGCTCACCGGCCCTCACCGACCTGCGCGCCGAACTGTGCGTCGAGGTCAACCACTACGAACTCGACCGTCTCGGTGTGGGTGACGGCGCACCGGTGACCCTCCAAGGTCCCCGGGGCACCTGGCGGGTGCCGGTACGGTTGAACGACGGCGTGCCCCGCGGTGTGGCGCAGGTGGTCTTTGGCGCTTCCGACGTGCAAGGCCGCGACCTGCGTGACCTGCTGGACGGGTCGGGCGTGACCACCCTCGTGCGATTGGAGACGGCCTCGTGATCTGGGCCTCGGCAGACCCGCTCTACGCGCACGGCGTCAACTGGGCCGTGATTCTGATCGTCCTCGCGCGCATCCTCGTGGCCTTCGGCGCCCTGATGACCTCGGTCATCTTGATGATCTGGTTCGAGCGCAAGGTCATCGCCGACATGCAAAGCCGCATCGGTCCCCAGCGCTGGGGACCGTTCGGACTTCTCCAGACCCTGGCTGATGGCATCAAGTTGTTCTTCAAAGAGGACCTCGTGCCGGCCGAGGCCGACCGCTTCGTCTTCAAACTCGCCCCCTACCTGGTGCTGATTCCCGCACTGGTCACCTTCGCCATCGTGCCGGTGGGCGCCACTGCGCACATCGCCGGTCACGTGGTCCAACTCCAGGTGGCCGACCCGCCGATCGGCATTCTCCTCATGCTCGTCATGTCGGGTATCTCGGTCTACGGCGTGATGCTGGCCGGCTGGGCCTCGGGATCGAAGTACCCGTTGATGTCGTCGGTGCGCGCCAGCGCCCAGATGATCAGTTACGAAGCGGCCCTGGGCATGACCATCGCCACGGTCATCCTGGCCACGGGTTCGCTCTCGACCCAGTACATCGTGCGCCACCAGGCCCACGGCGTGTGGAACTGGAACGTCATCCACCTCGGTCTGGTCCCCTTCATCGTCTTCTTGATCGCCATCACCGCCGAACTGAACCGGCCGCCCTTTGACGTGGTCGAGGCCGAGTCCGAACTCGTGGGTGGTTTCCACACCGAGTACTCGAGCATCCGGTTCGCTCTGTTCTTCCTGGCCGAGTTCATGAACACCATCACGATGTCGGCCGTGATGGTCACCTTGTTCTTCGGTGGCCCGGCCGGATGGGTGCCCAACATCCCCCACCTGCAGTGGCTCTTCCCGGTGATCTGGTTCACGGGTAAGACCGTCGTCTTCGCCTACGTCTACGTCTGGTTCCGCGCCGCCCTGCCGCGCTTCCGCTACGACCAGGTGATGGCGCTGGGCTGGAAGCGCCTCATTCCCATCAGCGTCGGCTGGCTCCTCATCGTCGGCGGCTTCTTGGTGTCGGTGGCGTGGGGTCTGATCATGGTGGGTGCGACGTTGCTCGGCGCCGCGTTGCTGCTGCGCGCCTTCGAGATCGGCGACGCGCGCGGCACCGGACCGGGGGCTCTCCTGCCCGCGGTTGGAGAGCGTCCGCTCGCGGCCGACAAGCTTCGTTCCCTCACCGACGGGGAGGCGTGATGGCGAAGTGGACTGATTTCTTCGGCGGTTTCCGCCTGACCCTGGCCCACGTGGGCCGGCCCAAGGTGACCAACTCCTACCCGGCCGTCAAGCGTGTGAAGCAGCCCCGTCAGCACGGCCGTCACGTTCTCAACCGCTACGAGGACGGTCTCGAGAAGTGCATCGGCTGTGAACTGTGCGCCGGTGTCTGCCCGGTCAACTGCATCTACGTGCGCGGTCTCGACAACCCGCCGGACCACCCCGTCAGCCCCGGTGAGCGCTACGGCTACGTCTACGAGATCAACTACCTGCGTTGCATCCACTGCGACCTGTGCGTGGAGGCCTGCCCGACCCAGGCCATCACCGAGTCCAAGATGTTCGAGTTCTCCTTCACCAACCGCGCCGACGCGATTTACACCAA
>CAWUMA010000149.1:0-2341 GCA_963923835.1 uncultured bacterium | reverse complement strand
AGGCCGACATGCCGAGCACGTTCATCTCCGCGGCCACGCCCGTGTAGGAGGCGAAAAAGCCACCATCGTCGAGGAGGGGCGCCACCTGTGCGAGAAGGAAGGCCACACCCCGAGCGTTGGTGGCGAACAGATCCTCAATGGTGCCCGGTGAGAGGTCGGAGAGCCCACCGAATGCCACGACACCCGACGCGTTCACCACGCCGTGGATTCCCTCGCTGGCCGTGCAGGCCCGTAGGCCGGCCTCCAGGGACTCCCAGTCCCGCACGTCAGCCTGACCATGCGCTCCGCTCAGAAAACGCTCCGCCAGGCGCTCAGGGTGGCGAGCGAGGGTCAGAACTTCGGACCCGGCGTCAGCCAACAGTCCGGCGGTCGTGGCGCCGAGCACGCCGCTCGCTCCCACGACCAGAATGCGCCGTCCGGCCAATGTTTCGATGCCCATGGCAACCCCTCAGATTGTCGTTGAGAAGGTGAGCGTACGGGTCGGGCGAACGTGCCCCATCATGACAACAGCCGGTCGTGGGAAACCCACGACCGGCTGGTCACGAAACTGCCGGGGCTGATCAGCTGCAGCCGCTGGTCGCGCCGCAGCTCGAGCAGACGTAGCACGAGCCGGCACGCTGCATCGAGTTACCGCACTGGAAGCACATCGGCGCGTCCAACTGCGGGGCGCGGCTCGTGGTGATCGCCGGTTCGGCGGCCGCCACGGGAGCCGGCTTGTCACCGAGCTCGAGCAACGTGGGCTGCAGGTTCTTCGTCGGGGTGGCCTGCTCGACCACCTCGGGCAGGGTTGGCTGCGTGCGCTCGGTGGTCGACAGAACGCCGAGTTCCTCACGCTCGCTGGGCTTGAGGTAGTCCAGCGCCAGACGACGGAAGATGTAGTCCACGAGCGAGGTCGCGATGCGCAGGTCCGCGTCGTCGGTCATGCCCGACGGCTCGAACTTCATGTTCACGTACTTGCGCACGTAGGTCGACAGCGGCACGCCGTGCTGGAGGCCCAGGCTGATCGAGATCGAGAAGGCGTCCATGATGCCCGCCAAGGTCGAACCCTGCTTGGAGACCTTGATGAAGACCTCGCCGGGACGACCGTCTTCGTACTCACCGACCGTGACGTAACCCTCGCAGTCAGCGACGCGGAAGGCGAAGGTCGACGACACGCGACGACGCGGCAGGCGCTCGCGCACCGCACCCACGACGACGTGCGAGGTCGACGACTTGGCCAACTCCAACGCCGACTCCAGGTGGCTGATCTTGCTGTAGAGCTCGGCCGCCTCGGCGTCGGTGATGCCCGACAGGTTGGCCGTGACCTCGGTCGACGCCGGAGCCTTCTCGCCGTCCTTCTTGGCCGTCGACAGGGGCTGGCCGACCTTGCAGTTGTCGCGGTAGATCGCCACGGCCTTCACGCCGAG
Source organism: uncultured bacterium (assembly GCA_963923835.1). Lineage (GTDB taxonomy): Bacteria > Actinomycetota > Acidimicrobiia > Acidimicrobiales > RAAP-2 > RAAP-2. The sequence continues at coordinate 935 of CAWUMA010000149.1, read as the reverse complement.
CTTCCACGCGTCGAGGTGGAGGTTCTCCACGTCTTCCACGGTGGCGTCCTCGGGCATGTTGACCGTCTTGGAGATGGCACCCGAGATGAAGGGCTGCACGGCGCCCATCATGCGGACGTGACCCAGGTAGTGGATGGTGTTGTCACCCATCGAGCAGGCGAAGACCGGGAGGTGCTCGGCCTTCAGACCGGGGGCACCCACGATGGTCTTGTGCTCGTCGATGTAGGCGACGATGGCGTCCACCTGGTCCGGGCCGTAACCGAGAGCGGTCAGGGCGCGCGGCACCGTCTGGTTGACGATGGTCATGTTGCCACCGCCGACCAGCTTCTTGAACTTCACAAGACCCAGGTCGGGCTCGATACCGGTGGTGTCGCAGTCCATCAAGAGGCCAATGGTGCCGGTCGGGGCCAGCACCGAGGCCTGCGCGTTGCGCACGCCGTGGCGCTCACCCATCTCGACGGCCTCTTCCCAGGCGCGCTGGGCGGCCTGGAGCAACTCGGCCGGAGCCTTGCTGGCGTCGATCTGGTACGACGCGTCGCGGTGCATACGCAGCACGTTGAGCATCGGGTCACGGTTGACCTCGAAGCCCTCGTGGGGCCCGAGACGGCCGGCGGTGCGGCCCGAGACGGCGTAGGCGTGACCGGTCATCAGCGCGGTGATGGCGGCGGCCCAGGCGCGACCCTCGTCCGAGTCGTAGGCCAGGCCCGAGGCCATGAGCAGGGCGCCGATGTTGGCATATCCCAGACCCAACTGACGGAACTTGCGCGAGTTGATACCGATCATCTCGGTCGGGTAGTCGGCCGCGCCCACGATGATTTCCTGGGCGGTGAACAACACGTCAATCGTGGCCTTGAAGGCGTCGATGTCGAAGTGACCGTCGTTGCGCAGGTACTTCATCAGGTTGATGCTGGCCAGGTTGCACGCCGAGTTGTCGA
>CAWUMA010000148.1:0-2360 GCA_963923835.1 uncultured bacterium | reverse complement strand
ATCAACACCGTCGAGCGCTTGGTCAGTTCCTTGGCGTACAGGGTGTCGAAGGTGACGAAGGCCCGGCCGTAGTCGGAGTGGCCGTCGAAGGCGATCACGTCGGCCTCGGTCTGGATGCGCGCGACCGCCTCGGCCGGGTCGTCGATGCCCTCGAACAGGTGGGTCACCTCGTCGAGGCCGTCGACGAACACGAAGCTGCGCACCTTGGAGAACTGCGACGAGATGGCGTGCACGAGGTGCAGGGTGAACCGCGCGAAGGAGGCGACCGACCCCGAGATGTCGGCGATGACGATGATCTCGGGCTTGGCCGGCCGTGGCGGCTTGAAGCGCAGGTCGATGGGCACACCACCGGTCGAGAGGCTCTTACGCACCGTGTGACGCAGGTCGACGGGACCGCGACGGCGACGTCGACGACGGCGGGCGAGGCGCACGGCCAGCTTGCGACTGAGGGGACGCAGCGCCCGTTCCAGTTGGGCCATCTCGTCACGGTTCGCGTGCATCACGTCGAGGTCCTCGGGGAGAGGCACGCGGACTGACTTCGCCAGTGCTTCGGCGCCGCGGTCGGCCACGAGTCGCTCACGGATCTCGCGTTCGATGGTGCTCTTCAGCTGCGCGATGCGCGAGGCCGCCTCGTCGCGAGCCAGTCGCTCCCCCAGGCCACCTTCGCCGTCTTCTTGACCCGATCCGCGCAGGCCCTCGAGGACGCGGCGTTCGAGGTTTTCCACTTCGATGTGACGCAACGTCCGGTAGAGGTAGTACGTGCCACCGACGGGGCGCCCGGGTTCCATACCGGCGTAGCGGGTCACCGATTCGGCCGCGGCTTGGCGCATCGCCGCCTGGTCACGGTCGAGCAGCGCGCGGTACAACAGGTCCGAGAGCTCCTGGGCGCTCATCGACGACGAGCCACCGCCACCTTGGCCGCGACTCTGGGCCCGGCCGAAGGCGCCCTGGTCGCCGCGGGGGCCCTCTTCGGAGTCCTGCGCGTCGGTGTCGTCAAAGTCCTCGTCGAGCACCGGTGGGCGCACGGCGAAGAACACGTCGAAGGCCGTGTGGAAGACGCCGAGGTGGTCACCGTTCTTCACCAGAGTGGCCGCGAGGACGTCGCGCAGCAGCGCCCGGTCGGTGAGGTCGATGACCTCAATGGCGCGTGCGGCGTCCACGTGCTCGGTCATCGAGACCGGCAAGCCGGCGGCGCGTAGTTCGCCGATGAAGGATCCGAGGAGGCTAAGCACCCGGGCGACGGCCGCCGAGCAATTCCTTGGTGGCCTTGTCGATGTCGGACTGGTACTTCAGCAAGATATGCAGCGTCGCCGCGGCGTCCTCGTCACCGATTTCCTCGCGGCCGAGCACCACGAGGGTGCGGGCCCAGTCCAGGGTCTCCGAAACCGACGGCGCCTTCTTGAGGTCGAGCTGACGCAGCGAGCGCACCACCTGGGCGATCTGCTCGGCGAGGGCCGTGGTGATCCCCGGCACGCGTGAGACGATGATGTCGCGCTCGCGCTCGACGTCGGGGTAACCAACGAACAGGTAGAGGCAGCGGCGCTTCAACGCCTCGGAGAGTTCACGGGTGTTGTTCGACGTCAAGAAGACCATCGGAATCTGCTGGGCGCGCACCGTGCCGAGTTCGGGAATCGACACCTGGTACTCCGAGAGGATTTCGAGCAACAACGCTTCGGTCTCGAGTTCGACGCGGTCGATTTCGTCAATCAACAACACGACCGGGTCGGTCGCCGAGATGGCCTCGAGCAGCGGTCGAGTGAGCAAGAACTCCTCGCCGAAGATGTCCTCTTCCAGGTGGGACCAGTCCTCGGTGGCCGCACCCTCGGGACGGCCGGCCTGGATGCGCAACAACTGCTTGCGGTAGTTCCACTCGTACAGGGCCTTCGACTCGTCGAGGCCCTCGTAGCACTGGAGGCGAATCAGTCGGGCTCCGGTCGATTCGGCGATGGCCTTGGCGAGGGCCGTCTTACCGGTACCGGCCGGACCCTCGACGAGCACTGGCTTGGCGAGACGGTCGGCGAGAAAGGCCACCGACGCGATGGCGTCGTCACTCAGGTAGTCGGCACCGGCCAAACGCGTGCGCACGTCCGAGGGCGACTCGAACCGTGGCGGCGGCGTGGACGCGAGTCCAAGGCGACGGGCCAATTCCTCCCGGGGGTCGAGGGCGGTCATCTGATCTGTCCTTCCCCGCGCACGACCCACTTGAGGGTCGTGAGTTCACGAATTCCCATCGGGCCGCGCGCGTGCAGTTTCTGTGTAGATATTCCCACCTCGCCACCGAGGCCGAGTTCGCCGCCATCCACGAAGCGGGTCGAAGCATTCACGAGGACGGCCGCGGCGTCCACCCGGCGCACCCACTC
>CAWUMA010000147.1:0-2385 GCA_963923835.1 uncultured bacterium | reverse complement strand
GTTCGGCCATGAGGGCGTTGCGGTGCGTCGTGAGCACCGGCGGACCGGCGTACGAGGGGCGTGCGGTGCGCGGGCCGCGGGGTCCACGACGTTCACCGCGGGGAGCCCCTTCGCCCTCGGCACGACGTTCACTGCGGCGGCGTTCGCGCGGAGCGCCTTCGGCTCCACCTTCACCACGCTCGGAGCGTTCGCGGCGCGGGCCACGAGGTCCACGGTCTGGTCGCTCACCACGCTCACCACGCTCGGTGCGCGGTCCACGTCCGCGGCCCTTGCTCGCGTAAGTCACGGTCACTTCGCCGTCGCCCTTTGCGGGAGCCAGAATCTCCAGTCTTTCGTTGCGCGGGTCAACGGGCGAGGCCGTCTTCGCCGGCAGAATCGCGAGGATTTCGATGCCCTCCATGAACTGGTCCACGTCGGCCCGGAAAACAGCTCCCACCTTCACGTCGGAGGGCAACATGCTGGTCGCCATCGACCCCTTGGGTAGACGGGCTCCGGCGGCGCGCCACGTGGCCTGATCGCCGGAGAGGCTGGTGATTTCTATTTCGATGCGACGCGACACAAGGAACAAATCTAGTCGCTGGTCCCTTGCGCACATTTTGGGCTTCTCTTAATCGGTTTTTAGGGGCTCGTGCCTAGCATGAGGCCATGACCAACTGGCCCGGTGAACCGCAGTCTGACGTTCCGACCGAGGAACAGGCCCCCGAGCCGGTTTCCACACCGATTCCCGAGGCTTCCACGCCACAGGTCGACGCTCCGGCCTCCGAGTCGAAGGCCCGCGGACGGTGGCGGGCCCTCTTGGTTCCCGTGGTTGTCGCCGCCCTCGCCGGGGGAGTGGCCGGGCACTACGCGGGCCACGGTGGTGGTTCCGTTCTCTCAATCCAAACCAGCGACCAGGCCCCGGCGTCGGCCACCTTGCCCGGTGGTCGGGCTGTCACGGGCCTGGTGAAGGACGTCTTGCCCTCCATCGTGTCCATAGACGTCAAGACCGTGGCCGGAGAAGACCAGGGCACCGGGATGATCATCACCGCCAAGGGCCTGGTGGTCACCAACAACCACGTCATCTCCGCCGCCGTGGGTGGTCGGGGTCGGATCACCGTCACCCGTTCAGGTTCAACCAAGGCCCTACCCGCCGACCTTGTCGGTACCGATCCGTCGAACGACGTGGCCCTGATCCGTATTCGCAACGCCTCGAATCTTCCCGTGGTGACCTTCGGCAACTCCAATGCCCTCGAGGTGGGCGACGCCGTGGTCGCCATCGGTAACGCGCTCGGTCTCGCCGCCGGGACACCCACCGTGACCACAGGCATCGTCTCCGCGCTGGGTCGCACCGTGACCGCCGGTGATGGCTCGAGTAGCGAGACACTCAACAACCTCATCCAAACCGACGCCGCCATCAACCCCGGCAACTCGGGTGGCCCCTTGCTTGACGCCGCGGGCCACGTCATCGGAATGAACACGGCCGTGGCGGGCTCGTTGCCCGATGGCACGAGCGCCCAAAACATCGGGTTCGCAATTCCCGTGCGCACGATCACTTCCTTGCTCGCCAGTTTGAAGGCGGGGGAGTCAGTGGTCAGTCACGGCGCGTACATGGGCGTCGAGATCACGTCACTGACGGCCGACCTGCAGCTGCAGTACAACTTCTCGGTCAGCGCCGGAGCCGTGGTGATGAGCGTGGTGCCGGGCACCCCCGCCGACCGAGCGGGCCTGCGCCAAGGCGACGTCATCGTGGCGATGGGATCGACGACTATCGGGGACGCGCAAGGTCTTCTTAGTTACCTCTCGACCAAGTCACCGGGTGACCGCGTCACGGTGCACGTCGTGCGCGGGAACCGGCACCTCTCGCTGGGTCTGACTCTGACCCACACGCCCCGCTAGGCGAGCGTCGCGATTCCACCGTCCACGGGGAGAATGGCCCCGGTGATGTAACTAGCCGCCCGCGACGACAAGAAGATGGCCGTGCCGGCCATGTCGTCGGGACGTCCGATGCGCTTCATCGGAGCGGCCGAGGCAATCGCGTCGCCAAAGGCGTCCAGGGTCGCCTTCATCATCTTCGACTCGAAGGGGCCCGGAGCGATCGCGTTCACCGTCACCGTCGGCGCCATGAATTTGGCGAGGTGACGGGTGAGTTGGTGCACCGCCGACTTTGAGGCCGAGTAGGCGTAGGTTTCCATCGAGGGAACGTGAATACCGTCGATCGAACCGATGTTGATGACACGGGCGGGGGAGTCAGCGGTACCCGCGGCGTCGAGAAGGGGCCGGGCGAACCGGGTCAGGTGGAACACGCCCTTCACGTTCAAGGCGAGGACGCGCTCGAAGGCCTTTTCGTCCGTTTCGGCCATCGGAGCGCCCCAGGTCGCCCCGGCGTTGTTCACCAGCACGTCGAGG
>CAWUMA010000146.1:0-2389 GCA_963923835.1 uncultured bacterium | reverse complement strand
CGCGTGGGTCCGCAAAAGTCGCGGTACCCACTTCCACCGCGTTGGCACCGGCCATGACGAAGGCCACGGCGTCCTCGCCACTCGAGATACCACCGACGCCCACGATGGGTGCATCGGGAAAGGCCGTGCGGCAGTCGAACACGGACCGCAGGGCGACCGGCATGATGCCCGGACCACTCAGCCCTCCCCCGCCACGCCCGAGCGAGGGGCGTCGCGTTTCGACGTCGATGGACAGCCCCAGGACCGTGTTCACGAGAACCAGGGCGTCGGCGCCGGCGTCCAACGCGGCACCGGCGATCTCGACCAGGTCGGGTGTGTTGGGGCTGAGCTTGACCCACAGTGGGACACCGGCGACTCGTGAGGCTGCGACGAGTTCGGCCGTGGCGCTCGCGGAGTGGGCGAACATCGACGAACGAGTTTCGAGGTTGGGGCAACTGGCGTTGACTTCGAGGGCCACGATGTCGGCGCCGCGCATCGCCTCGGCCGCCGCGGCGTACTCCTCGACCCGGCGACCCCAGATTGAGCCGACCACGCTCGCACCGGTCGCGCGCAAGGCGGGCAGGTCGTGTTCGCGCCACGCGGCCACCCCCGGGCCCGAGAGTCCCACCGAGTTGAGAAAGTCCGGCCCCGACGCGGCAACCCGTGGAGCGGGGTTGCCGTCCCAGGCGAAGGCGGCGAGCGACTTCACGACCACCGCGCCCAGTTCGGAGAGGTCGCCGTACGCCGCGAGTTCGGCACCGTGACCCGCCGTCCCGGCCGCGGTCATCACCGCCGAGCGCAGCGTCACCGTGCCGACGTGGGTCTGCGAACTCAACGGTGCATCTCCTGGAGCGGTTGGTAGGACCATCCCTGAGCCCGCGACGCCGTCACGGCCTCCACCACGGCCCGCGCCCCACGCATGGTCGTCACGCAGGGCACCTTGCGCTGCACGGCGGTCGTGCGAATGGCCTGGCCGTCGCGGCGTGCGCCACTCCCAGAGGGCGTGTTGATGACGAGGGCGATGCGGCCTTCGTTGAGCAAGGTGACCGCGTCGTGGGCGCCATCGGGGCCGCCGATCTTGCCCACCAGGGTGTCCACGTGCACACCGTGGCTCCGCAGGAATCCCGCGGTGCCGATTGTCGCGGCGAGCGTGAAACCCAGGGCCGACAGGTCACGCGCGATATCGAGGCCGAGCGACTTGTCGGGGTCCGCGAAGGACAAGAAGACCTCGCCCCGATCGGGCAGGGGGGTGCCGGCCGCCATCTGCGACTTGGCGTACGCCACACCGAACGTCGGACCGATTCCCATCACCTCGCCCGTGGAACGCATTTCGGGACCGAGAACGATGTCCACTCCGGGGAAACGATTGAAGGGCAGGACCGCCTCCTTCACCGACACGTGTCGGGGGGCCGGAGTGGTGGCCGGCACCACACCGGCGGCGCGCAAATCGGCGAGCGTCTCACCCACCATCAGTCGTACCGCGACCTGGGCCAGGGGCACACCCGTCGCCTTGGCGACGAACGGCACGGTTCGACTCGCCCGCGGGTTCGCCTCGAGCACGTAGACGGCGCCGTCCTTCACCGCGTACTGCACGTTCACGAGACCCACCACGTCGAGGGCCGCCGCGATACGGGCCGTGGCGTCGCGCAACGATTCGATGACGTCATCGGACAACGATTGGGGAGGGAGCATGCAGGCCGAGTCACCGGAGTGCACTCCGGCCTCTTCGACATGCTCCATCACACCGGCGACAAAGACCGCCCCGTCGCGGTCGCGCAAGGCGTCCACGTCGACCTCCACCGCGTCGTCGAGGAAGCGGTCCAGAAGAATGGGGCGCGTCGCGGAGACTCCACCTTCGCGGGCCAGCGAACCGTGGGCGCTGGTCAAGTCGGCCATGGCCCGCTCGAGCCCGTCATGGTCGTACACGATCTGCATCGCGCGTCCACCGAGGACGTAGCTCGGGCGCACGAGGACGGGAAATCCGATCTCCGCGACGATGGCACGGGCCTGCTCCAACGTGACGGCCGTGCCACCGGGGGGCTGGGCCAATCCAATCTCATTGCAGATTCGTGCCCAGTGTTGACGGTCTTCGGCGGCGTCAATGGAGGCCACGGGCGTTCCCAGAATCAGGGACGGGTCGACACTGTGCGCCAACTTCAGCGGGGTCTGACCACCCAGCGAGACGATGACACCGCGCACGCGCGCACCGTCGGTGCAGGCCGCCCGCTCGGCTTCAATCACTTCAGCCAGGTCTTCGGGCGTGAGGGGCTCGAAGTACAGGCGATCGCTCGTGGAGTAGTCCGTGGAGACAGTTTCGGGGTTGCAGTTGACCATCACGGTTTCGAATCCGAGGTCACGCAACGCCATCGACGCGTGCACGCAGCAGTAGTCGAATTCAATTCCTGTCTCT
>CAWUMA010000145.1:0-2392 GCA_963923835.1 uncultured bacterium | reverse complement strand
TTCCCGCGGGTGTCTTCAACGTGGTCTGTGGCGACCGTGACACCGGCCGGGCCCTGGTGGAACACCCGGTACCGGCGATGGTGTCGGTGACTGGTTCGGTGCGCGCCGGTATGGAGGTCGCCCAGAGCGCCTCGCAGACCCTGAAGCGTGTCCACCTCGAACTCGGTGGGAAGGCGCCGGTCGTGGTCTTCGATGACGTCGACATCGCCAGTGCCGTCGAAGGCATTGCCATCGGTGGCTTCTTCAACGCCGGGCAGGACTGCACCGCGGCGACCCGCGTATTGGTGGGTCCGCGCGCCTACGGCGACTTCGTCGACGCCCTCGCCGAGCAGGCCCAGGGCACCGTGGTGGGCAATCCCGACAACGAGGACGCCCTGTTTGGTCCGGTCAATAACATCAACCAGTTCGGCCGGGTGAACGGCTTCTTGGAGCGCGCTCCGCGTCACGCCCGGGTGGCGGCTGGTGGCACCCGGGTGGGTGACCGCGGCTACTTCCTCGCCCCGACCGTGGTGGCCGACTTGAACCAGGATGACGAAATGATCCAGAACGAGATCTTCGGACCGGTCATCACCGTCCAGAAGTTCTCCGACGAGGCCGAGGCGCTCGCCTGGGCCAACGGGGTGAACTACGGACTGGCGTCGTCGGTGTGGACGAGCGACCACGGCCGGGCCATGCGCTTCGCGCGCGACCTGGACTTCGGCTGTGTGTGGGTCAACACCCACATTCCGATTGTCGCCGAGATGCCCCACGGTGGTTTCAAGAACTCGGGTTACGGCAAGGACCTCTCGGTGTACGGCTTCGAGGACTACACGCGCATCAAGCACGTGATGCACAACCTGCAGGACGAGGCCTAACCACTCCGGTGGACGAGTCCGAGGTCCTCGGCCCCTTCGGGGCTCCGGTTCCCGAGGGTGAAGAAGCGGCGCAACTGCGCGCCGACGAGCTGAGTCTGTTCGACGCCACGGCGGTCGCTGTGTCCTCGGTCGCGCCGGCGTACACCCTGGCCTCGACGGTGGCCTCGATTCTGGTGATCGCCGGGGTCGGCCTACGCAGCCCGGCCGTTCTCATACTCAGCTTTATTCCGGTGTTGCTGGTGGCCCACGCCTACTTCCACCTCAACCGGTACGACCCGAACTGTGGCGCGAGTTACTCGTGGCTCTCCCAGATCTTCCACCCCACGATCGGGTGGCTGAACGGGTGGATCCAAATCTGGACCTCGGTGCTGTTCTGCGTGTCGGCACCCCTGCTCGCCGGCAGCTACACCCTCGAGTTCGCCCACACCGCGCTCGGGCTGGTGAGTCGTTCGACGGTGAACAGCGCGAGCGCCGTGGCCGTGGCGGCGACGTTCTGGTTGATACTCGTGACCGCCATCTGCGTGTACGGCATCCGGTGGACGACCAACGCCCAGTGGGTCATGGTCATCATCGAGTACGTGGTGGTCATCGGGTTCTCGGTGGGCGGCATCATCAAGGTTGCCCTGCACCACCCGCTGCACAGCCAGAGCTTCTCGTGGTCATGGCTGAATCCGTTGGCGTTGCACGGCTGGTCGGCCGTGGCCCAGGGCCTCGCCCTCGGCGTCTTCTTCTTCTGGGGTTGGGACACCGCGCTCAATCTCAATGAGGAGTCGAAGGATGCGAGTCGCACCCCCGGACGCGCGGCGTTGTTGTCGATGTGGCTGCTGCTGCTGGTCTTCGTGCTGAACGTGGTGGCCGCCCAGATGTTGCTCGGCCCGCGGGCCATCGCTGGTCACGGCGAGAACATGCTCTTCTTCTTCGGACAGCAATTCGCCGGGTCGTGGGCTAGTTACGTCATGGTTTTCGCGGTGTTGACCTCAACGGTGGCGACCACCCAGACCACCTTGTTGCCGGCGGCGCGTATCACCTATTCGATGGCCCGTGACGGCGTCTTTCCCAAACTCTTCGCGGCGATTCACGGGCGATATCGCACACCGGCTCTGGGCACCTTGGTCGTCGCGATCGCATCGCTAACCGGCATCACTTTGACGACGTTGTCGTCGTCCAGCGCGAACGTCTTCAACAATCTCATTTCCAATATGGGCGTACTCGTCGCCCTGTATTACGGCATGACGGGGTTGGCCTGCGCGTGGGCCTTCCGGCGCATGTGGCGACGCGGCGTGCGCGTCGTCGCGATGATGATTCTCGGGCCATTGCTCGGAGGGCTGGTTCTTCTCTACGTCGCCTACCAGGTGATGGTCTCGGGTGGGATGAGTGCGTTACCCGACGTGCTGGTCATCGTCACGGGGATACCGGCGATGGTGTGGGCGTGGTCACGCTCACGCACGGCAGCCTTCTGGCACCAGCCCCGAATAGCCCACACCCGAATCGACTGACTAGCCTGAGAAGCGAGTCAGAAAGGGTGATCAACGATGATC
>CAWUMA010000144.1:0-2394 GCA_963923835.1 uncultured bacterium | reverse complement strand
CGACCGACCCTTCAATCCCTGGGAGCGCGTCGTCGCCCTCATCGAAGAGGCCGGACATCTGTTGAAACTCGACGACGGCATGGTGCGCCGCATCGTCGCCCCCGAACGTTCCCTGGAGGTCGCGGTGCCCGTGCGCCTCGACTCGGGCGAGGTGCAGGTCTTCACCGGCTGGCGCATCCAACACGACACCTCGCGCGGGCCGGGCAAGGGCGGCATTCGTTTTCACCCCAGCGTGAACCACGACGAGATCGCGGCCCTGGCGGCCGACATGTCCATCAAGACCGCCGTGGTGAACATCCCCTACGGCGGCGCCAAGGGCGGCGTGCGCGTCGACCCGACCGCCCTGTCACGCGGTGAACTCGAGCGGCTCACCCGACGGTACGCCTTCGCCATCGCCCCGACCATCGGGCCCGACCGCGACATCCCGGCCCCCGACATCAACACCGACGCCCAGGTGATGAGTTGGATCATGGACACCGTCTCGATGCTCCACGGTCACGCCACCTTCGGCGTCGTGACCGGCAAGCCCCTGGCCATCGGCGGCACCCTGGGTCACGCCGGAGCCACGTCGCTGGGTGTCACCATCTGCGCCCTGTCGTTGATGAAGAACCTGGGCCGACCCATCGATGACGCGCGCGTCATCATCCAGGGGTACGGCAAAGTCGGTGCGCCCCTCGTCGAGTTCCTGACCCGGCGAGGACTCAAAGTGGTGGGCGTGGCCGACGTGAAGGGTGCCATCCACGCCCCCGGCGGAATCGATCCGACGCAATTGGCCGAGCACTTCGCCGCGGCCGGCACCGTGGCGGGGTGTCCGGGCACCGACGCCGTCGACCTCGCGGACTTCTTCGCCCTACCCGCCGACATCGCCATCCCCGCCGCCCTCGGTGGGGTGCTCACCGCCGACGTGGCCGAGTCGATGCACGCACCCATCGTGATCGAAGCGGCCAACGGCCCGACCACGGGCGAGGGCGCGGCCGTCTTCACGGACAAGGGCACCATCGTGGTGCCCGACGTGCTCGCCAACGCCGGTGGGGTCGTGGCCTCCTACTTCGAGTGGGCCCAGGACCTCCAGGGAATGATGTGGGAGCCCGAACTCTTCCAGCGCCGTCTCGAAAAGACGATGCACAACGCCTTCGACCACGTGTGGCAACGCCACCAGGCGTGGGGTGTGGAACTACGCGACGCGGCCCTCGCGGTGGGCGTCGAGCGCATCGCCGAGGCGACCGAACTTCGCGGACTCTTCCCGTGAACCGGGGCCGGCCCCGTGGCCGGCCCCGGACACGACGAACTAGTTGTTCTCGATGCGGTGCTTCGCGAGGTTGCGGTCCGGTCGGGCCACCGCCTCGTACAGGGCGCCCAGCGCCACGATGATGAACATGATGATCAACGTGATCCAGCCGTAGTTAAAGATGGCTCGACCACTCGTCAGGGCGCTCGGCCAGACGATGTTGAGCAACATCAGCAAGAGGTACAGCCCACCACCGATGGTGGCCGGCATGCCCCACTTACCCAACGTGAAGGAGCCACTGGGCTTCCAGCCCCGGCGACGGGCGATGAAGGCCCCGAGCACCGTGAGGAAGAAGGCCAGGTAGATACCCGAGGTCGCGAAGGAGACCAGGGCGTACAGGGCGTTCACGTTCGCCGGGTAGTCGAACCACAGAATGTGGACCGGCTTGCTCGGGTTGACGAGCACCAGCAGCAGGAACAAGAACGGCACGACCGTGCCCACCAGGATCGCGTTCACCGGCGTCTTGTGACGCGGGTGCACCTGCGACATCCAGCTGCTGGCCGGCAGAGCGCCGTCGCGGGCCTGGGCGAAGGCGACGCGCGCACCCGCTCCTTGCACCGCGGTGCCACAGGAAATGAAGGCAATGACCACCATCACCAGGAAGAAGTCTTGTAGCCAGGGGCTGAGCACACCGAGCAGCGACGGGATGCCTCCGGAGATCACGGTGCCCACACCCGACGACGGGGTGGCGAGCAGCAGACCCATCACCAGCACGAACGAGGCGATGCCGCCGTACCACAGGGCCGTGCGCATTGAGCGCGGCACCTTGTTGCTCGAATCGATGGTCTCTTCGGCGATGTCACCGGCCGACTCGAACCCGAAGAAGATGTAGACGTTGGCGAGTACCGCCACTAGGGCCGCCCCCGTCCACCAGTGTCCACCGAAGTTGAGTCCGAATCCGTTGGTGGCCGCGTTCTCGGCGCCCTGGGTGGTGAAGAGGAAGCCGAATCCCTGGTGGAAACCGTGGATGGCCAAGGCGATGAAGACGCCGAAGGTGCCGATGGTCTCGACGTACACACCGAAGCGCGCCACGACACCCATGATCTTGGCGCCCACCGAGTTCAGAATCGCCGAGAGCACGATGATGGCTCCGGTGATGATGAAGA
>CAWUMA010000143.1:0-2402 GCA_963923835.1 uncultured bacterium | reverse complement strand
TGCCGGCGCGCCGCGGCGGTTGGTGGGACGCCAACAAGGTGGGGGTGGGGCCGCCGCCACTGCTCACCGACGCCGGTTGGCTCATCTGTTACCACGGGGTGCGGACCACGGCGTCGGGTTCGATCTACCGACTCGGTCTGGCGTTGCTCGACACCAACGACCCCCGGCGGGTGTTGGCGCGGGGGAACGAGTGGATACTCGGGCCGGGTGAGGAGTACGAACGCACCGGTGACGTGGACGACGTGATCTTCCCGTGCGGTTGGATCCTGCGCGAGGACGGTGAGACCGTGCACATGTACTACGGCGCTGCCGACAGTCGCGTGTGCGTGGCCGAGGCCAAACTCAGCGAACTGCTCGATCACGTCGTGCGCCACCCCGTCCACTCGGAACGAGACGGTGAGATGAACCCTCTCGGCAACTTCCGGTCGTGACCCGCGAAGGGGAAGTTCGTCTCTAGAAACTCGCCGGTCGTGCTCCGTAACTTCGCACTCGCGGTCCGTGACGGCCGCGTCGGCAAGGAGGCCACATGAGTAACCAGCACGACAACGGGTCCACACCACCCCCTCAGCGCATGAAGTGGGTCACGGCGGCGACGATCGTCGCGTTCGTGGTGCTGAGCGCGGTGGCGCTAGCCGCGATTTTGGCCATCACGCACTCATCAACGAACTCGGCCCAGGGGGCCAACACCGCCACCCCGCAAACCGGTGCGATCTACACCACCACCGACTCGGCGGGCTCGGGTACCGGGGCCTGTCTGAACGGTGGCGTTCCCGATCCCGTGAACTGCAATATCTACCCGACCAAGGAGGACGTGTTCTTGAACGGTGGTCCGACCGCGGACCGCCTGCCCCCCGGCGACTACTTCTTCGCCGTGCTCGACCCGGGATCCCAAGCCGACCCGAACGACGGGGCGCCCGGCAACCTGTCGTCCACGCACGACGCTTGGACCAACCGTCGGTTCACGGTCAACGCGAACGGCACGGTGAGTTACTCGGGCACCCACTTGTTCAACGCGTCCAATTACAAAATTCAGCTCGCCCCCTACGACGACACGACCAACGCGGGCGGTGAGTACATCGCGGCGGTGTGCGCCGTGCCCGCGTCACCCTCCACGACGAACCCTCCCGGGGCCGAACCGAGCCTCTGCAAGTACGACGCCTACAAGGACATGCCCGGCGGGAGCACCGCCCCCGACCCCGTCGGCCCGACGGTCATCAAGGACGCCGCGGGCGCCTACACGCGGACCTACCGGTGGGGGATCGACAAGAGCGTCGACCACAACGAGATTGACACCGCGGCCACGTCGGGCACGTTCAACTACACCGTGGCCGTGACCCACGACGCCGGCACGGTGTCGGACGTCAGCGTGAGCGGCACGCTGGACGTGACCAACGCCAACGTGCTGCCCGGATCCAACCCGGCCCAGACCCTCGCCGTCACGTTGACGAGCGTCACCGACCAGCTCTCCAATGGCACGACGTGTGTGGTGGACACCTCGGGAGGCCTGGTGTTGAGCGAGTACCACACGTACTTTCCCTACACCTGCACGCTGGGTGCGCTGCCCACGGGAGTGGTCAACAACACGACGACCGTGACCTGGGCCGACCAGACGTTGAGTGACGGCCAGTTCCTCGCCGGGGGCACTCACGACTTCACCGTCCCCAATGTGCCCTTCTTTGGCACCGTGGCTGACGGCACCGTGACGGTCAGCGACCCGGCCGGCGGTGGGACGCTCGGCACGGTGAGTAATGCCGATCCGAGCCCGACCTACTTCCACTACTCCCACGAGGTCACGGGAACGCCGGGCACCTGCGTGCACTTTGACAACACGGCTTCGTTCGTCACGAACACCTCGGGTACGACCGGTTCGTCGAACCAGCGCGTCACCCTCTGCGAGGGCGTCGATCTCCAGGCGGGCGTGACGGCCTCGACCCACTTCACGCGCACCTACCACTGGGACATCCACAAGGCGGTGGACCGCACCCGCGTGTACACGACGGCCTCCACAGCGATGTTTCACTACCAAACCGACGTCGCCCAAACGGGATGGACCGACGCAGGGTGGCGGGTGACGGGCACCATCACGGTCACCAACCCCAACGACTTTGAGTCGGTCACGGCGTACGTCACCGACGCCGTGTCGAACGGCGGAACCTGCACCGTCCCCGACGGCAGTGGCGCGGTGGTGGCGGCCAGTTCGCAGCTGAACCTGTCCTACACCTGCACGTACGCCTCGGCGCCGTCGCCCGCCTCGGGCGTCGACACGGCGACGGTGCTCTGGGACTCGGGGGCGGCCCACACCCCGAACGCCTCGGCTCAGGCGACGGCTGATTTCGTCTTCGGTGACCCGACCTCCCGGGTGAACCGTGTGATCACGCCTTCCGACACCTTCAACGGTGGGT
>CAWUMA010000142.1:0-2403 GCA_963923835.1 uncultured bacterium | reverse complement strand
CTGGCCGCCGAAGCGGGAATCGCCTACACGTCGATGTTGTCGGACTCGGACCTCGTGGCCGAACTCATCGCCCGCGAGATTGAGGCTGGTTCGACCATGCGCGAGGCGCTCGAATCGGTGCTCACCCGCGTCGAAGGGGCCTTCTCGATGGTCATTCTCGACGCCGACACCGTCTACGCCGTGCGCGACGGGTTCGGTCTCCGCCCCCTGTGCATAGGCCGGTTCGGCGCGTCCGATGCCCCCACCGGTTGGATCGCGGCTTCTGAGTCGCCGGCCCTCGACGTGGTCGGTGCGACGATGGAGCGCGAGCTACGCCCCGGCGAACTCGTCACCATCACCGACCGTGGTTGGACCAGTGAGCAGTTGCTGGCGCCACGCAGTGAGTCCGAAAAGCTCTGCATCTTCGAGTTCGTGTATTTCGCCCGTCCCGACGCGTACCTGCTCGGGCACCAGGTGCACACCACGCGTCGCCGCATGGGCGAGCGCCTCGCCGGTGAGCACCCCGTCGGGGCCGACCTCGTCATGGGTGTACCCGACTCGGGCGTACCGGCCGCCGAAGGCTTCGCCAAGGCGTCGGGCATCCCCTTCGGATACGGGCTCGTGAAGAATCGCTACATCGGTCGAACCTTCATCGCCCCCGATCAGGACAAGCGGGCCGCCGGTGTGCGCCGCAAGTTCAATCCGTTGCGCGAGAACATCGAGGGGCAGCGTCTCGTCGTCGTGGACGACTCCATCGTGCGTGGCACGACGACGCGGGCGCTGGTGGCCATGCTGCGTGACGCCGGTGCGGCCGAGGTGCACCTGCGCATCTCGTCACCCCCCTTCGCCTGGCCGTGCTTCTACGGCATCGACACGCCGACCCGTGACGATCTGCTCGCCGCCCACCACACTGTCGAGGAGATGAACGCCTCCATCGGTTCGGACTCCCTAGGGTTCATCTCCCTCGAGTCGTTGCGCGGGGCCATCGGCCTCACCGACGAGTGCTGTGACGCCTGCCTGACCGGCCATTACCCGGCTCCGGTGCCCGTGTCACTCGGAGCGGCGGTGCGCTGGTGAGCCGTCTGCTCGACCAGCCCGACGGAGGACTCACCTACCAACAAGCCGGCGTCGACATCGACGCGGGTGACGAGTTTGTCGAGCGCATCGGCGCGGCCGTTGCCTCGACGCGGCGCCCCGAAGTGATCGGGGGGCTTGGCGGCTTCAGCGGGCTCTTCGCCCTCGACACCGCGCGGTACCGCAGCCCGGTCCTCGTGGCCTCGGCCGACGGCGTGGGAACCAAATTGGAAGTGGCGCGCCTCGCGAACCGGTACGACACCGTGGGTCGCGACCTCGTGGCCATGCTGGTCGACGACCTGGCTTGTGTGGGAGCCGAACCGCTCTTCTTGCTGGACTACCTCGCGGTGGGTGCCATCCACCCCGAGCGCATGTCCGATCTCGTGGCCGGTATCGCGGAGGGGTGCCGCCTGGCGGGCTGCACGCTGCTCGGAGGTGAGACGGCCGAGCACGGCGGGGTGATGAAGCCCGATGACTTGGATGTGGCCGGCTTTGCCGTGGGTGTCGTGGAACGTGGGCGCGAACTCGGGCCCCACCTGGTACGAGAAGGTGACGCACTGGTCGGCTTCGCGTCGCCAGGTCTGCGATCCAACGGGTACACCCTGGCCCGACGTGTGTTGCTCGATGGCACCGTCGATATCCACGGGCCGGCTTGGCCCGGTGCGAACCGCTCCCTGGCCGACGAACTTCTGGAACCCTCGGTCATCTACGTCGGCGCCGTCCAAGCGGTACGCCAGGTGCTCGGCGAGGACCTGCACGCGGCCGCCCACATCACTGGTGGGGGCATCACGGGGAACGTGGTGCGGGTTCTCCCCGAAGGACTTGAAGCCCGCGTGGACATGGACAGTTTCGAGACGCCCGAGATCTTCTTTGAGATCCAGCGTCGCGGCGGCGTGAATGCGGCCGAAATGGTGAGGGTTTTCAACTGCGGACTCGGCATGGTTCTCGCTCTCGATCCGGCGCGGGTGGATGACGCCATTAGTGCCGCCACCGCGACGGGTGTGACGGCGATGCGGGTCGGCAACGTGGTGGCCGGTGAGAGAAGGGTCGTGGTGCGGTGACAACAGCACGTGACAGGGTGCGAGAGCACCTACTGGCCGAGTCGGTGCGGCGCGGGGACTTTATTCTGAAGTCGGGTCGTCGCTCGTCATGGTTCATCGACTCCAAGCGCACGATTTGCAGTCCCGACACGATGCTCGATGTGGCCGAGTTGATTCTCGAGCGCGTGCCGCAGTCGGCGACTGCCATCGGCGGCCTCACGATGGGTGCTGACGGCGTGTCCTTCATCACCGCGGGTGTCGCCGCCACGCGGGGTGTGCGTCTGCGCGCCTTCAGTGTCCGCAAAGAAGT
>CAWUMA010000141.1:0-2409 GCA_963923835.1 uncultured bacterium | reverse complement strand
CCGGTTCCGAGATTGTCGAGGTGAAGTGGCCAGACCACTCACAGCACCTTGGCGAGGAAACTACGAAGGCGATCGGTCCGGGGATTGGTCAAGATCTCCTCGGGGGCTCCGTGTTCTTCGATGACTCCCCCGTCGAGGAAATAGACACTGTCGGCCACTTCGCGCGCGAAACCCATCTCGTGGGTCACGACGACCATCGTCATACCCGACTGCGCCAACTCGCGCATGACGTCGAGCACTTCCCCCACGAGTTCGGGGTCCAAAGCCGACGTCGGTTCGTCGAAGAGCATCAGCTTGGGTTCCATCGCCAGAGCGCGGGCGATGGCCACACGCTGTTGTTGCCCGCCCGAGAGTTGTGACGGGTACGCGTCGGCTTTGGCTGACAGACCAACCCGCTCTAAGAGGGCGCGGGCCGCCGTGTCGGCGTCCGACTCGCTCAACCCGCGCACCCGCACCGGGCCGATGGTGATGTTCTCGAGAACGGTGAGGTGGGCGAACAGATTGAACCGCTGGAACACCATCCCGACCTGCGCGCGCTGGGCGCAGACTTCGCGGTCCTTGAGTTCGTAGAGCTTGCCGTTTCGGGCCTCGTAGCCCACCAGGTGACCGTCCACCTCGAGCGTGCCCGAGTCGTGGCGCTCGAGCCGGTTGATGCAGCGCAGGAGCGTCGACTTGCCCGAACCCGACGGCCCGATGAGACACGTGACCTCGCCGCGCCGAACGGTGAGATCGACCGAACGAAGCACCTCCCGGCCGGCGTAGGACTTCGACAACCCCCGGGCTTCGATCATGGGCGTCGTCACCGCACCACCGCCGGTCGTTTCGTCACGAACTTCGCCGCGATTCCCCTCAGGTCCTGACGGAACCGTTGCCACGGGGTGAGAGGCGCCGTACGCGTGGCACCACGGTTGAAGTAACGCTCCAGGTAGAACTGGCCGACGGACAGCACCGTCGTCACGGCCAGGTACCACAGGCTGGCCACGATGAGCAGAGGAATGATCTGGTAGTTGGCCGCGTAGATGTAGGACGCGTTACCCAGAAGCTCCGGAACGCTGATGGCCGACGCCAACGAGCTCGTCTTGAGCATCGAGATGACTTCGTTGCCCGTGGGCGGAATAATGACCCGCATCGCCTGGGGCAAGACAATCAACCGCAGCGTCTGGCTCCGCCGCATGCCCAGCGCCGTGGCCGCTTCGATTTGCCCCTCTTCGACGGCCAAGAGACCGGCCCGGGCGATTTCGCTCATGTAGGCGCCCTCGTTCAGCCCGAGTCCGACGATGGCCGCGATGATCGGCGTCAACGTGGCGTTGACGTTGATATGGAAGAACGTGACGGGGAGGAACGGCAGGCCGATGGTCAGCGAGGGGAACACCGCGGCGATGTTGAACCAGAACAGCAACTGCACGTACACCGGGGTGCCGCGGAAGAACCAGGTGAACGTCCACGCGGGGCTCGACAGCAACCGGTTGGGCGAGACCCTCATGATGGCGATGACCACACCGAGAAAGATGCCAATGGCCATGGCCGCCACGGTGATGTAGATCGTGCGCACCAGGCCCGACAGAATTTCGTGGTTCGTGAGGTACTGGCCGACCACATTCCAACTGAAGCGCCAGTTCGTCACCGGCACGCAGTGCCGGACACCGTCGTGCGTGACACAGTGGACCTGCCCGGTGGGGATCTTCGAGAAGATGGTGTGGACGAGCATCGCCACCAGAACCATCACACCCGCCGCGCCGAACCAGCGCCCGACGTGACGAACGGGGACCACCGGAAGCCCGGAGTCCCCGTTCGTCGACATGCGCAAAACTTTACGCCCGCGGGCGAACTACGAAATAGCCCCGTTCAGCACAATCTGGTTGGCGCTCAGAGCGCCCGACTCCACGCCCCACTTGCTCAAGATGGCGCCGTAGGTGCCGTTGGCAATCAGGGTCTTGATCGCCATCTGCATGGCCATCGCCAAGTTGTGGCCGTCGGGGTTCTTCTGGGTGGCCATGCCGTAGGGCGCCACGTTGATGGCCTTGCCCACCAACTTGAACACGCCGTGCGAGGTCGACGCGACGTAGCCGGCAATCTGGCTGTCCAGGAAGCCGAAGTCGGCGCGGCCCGAGGACACGGCCGTGTTCGCCTCGGTCTGGGTGGCGAAGCTCAGCACGCTGACCTTGGACATACCGTTGCACTTGACGGCCTTGGCGTCGGTTTCTTCCACGGTGCCGCGCTCGACGGCCACCGAGTGTCCGCAGAAGCTCGTCAGGCCCTTGAACTTCAAGGTGGACGACGACTTGGCATACACGCCCTCACCGGCCTGGAAGTAGGTCACGAAGTTGACCAGCTTCTCGCGGGCCTTGGTGTCGGTGAACGACGAGTTGCCAATGGCGTAGCGCTTGGCCTGGAGACCCGGGATGATGT
>CAWUMA010000140.1:0-2416 GCA_963923835.1 uncultured bacterium | reverse complement strand
ATGCGCACGCTGCGCCAGGAGGCCATCTCGCTGGTGAGCCAGGACGTCACCACGCTCGCCGAGGTCATCCGGAGCATGTACACGCTGTGAGCCCCGACAAGTCGATCTCGTCGTTCCGCTTCAGCGCCCTCGACGCCACCGGACAGAAGGTCAGCGGAGTACAGAAGGCCCCCTCGGCGGGGGCGGCCCACGTGGCCCTGCTCGAGCGTGGCTACCAGCCCCTCGAGATCACCGAGAAGAAGTCGATCTGGCAGTTCGAGATCACCCAGGAGAAGGTTCCGCGCAAAGAGGTGATGAACTTCACCCGCCAACTCGCGGTCTTCATTCACGCCGGCATCCCGATCATGGACGCCCTCGACGTCATCGGCGACGAGACTCCGGGCAAACTGATGAAGCGGGTGATTGCCGACATGGTCGACGCCCTGCGGGCCGGTGACTCCTTCGCCACGGCCGCCGCGGCCCACCCCGAGGCCTTCCCCAACTTCTACCTCGGCATCCTGGAGTCGGCCGAGTTGACCGGCAACCTCGACACCGTGCTCGGCCAATTGGCTGACTACATCGAACGCGATCTGAAGGCCCGCGGAAAGATCAAGAGTGCCCTGATTTACCCCGCCATCGTCGCCGCCATGTCGGTCGTCACGGTGATTGTGCTGGCGACGTTCGTGCTCCCTCGGTTCGTGGTGTTTTTCAAGTCCCTCAACGCCCAGTTGCCACTCGCCACCCGCATGCTCATGGGTGTGGCGAATTTCTTCGGCCACTTCTGGTACCTCGTGGTGCTGGTCGTCCTCGGATCGGTGGTCGGCTTTCTCGCCATGCGCCGAGCACCGGGCGGGCGGATGCTTCTGGAGCGCGTCATTTTGCGCCTGCCGGTGATTGGTGACCTGTCGCGCACGGCGATTCTCGAGCGCGTGTGTCGCATCCTCGCGTCGATGTTGCGCGCCGGCGTCGACCTGCCCCGGGCCATGGCCGTCACCGCCGAGTCGGCCAACAACACGCGCTACAAACTCGCTCTCGAGTCCGTTCGCGCCGACGTCATGGAGGGCCAGGGACTCAGCGGCCCGTTAGCGGCGACCAAGTTGTTCCCGGGCGCGGCCCGTCAGATGATCCGCATCGGTGAAGAGACCGGAACCCTCGACCAGCAACTCGAGGTGGCCGCCGAGTACTACGACCGCGAACTCGAAAGCAAACTCGAGCGGGCCACGGCCCTGTTCGAGCCAGCCGTCATCATCGTGATGGGCGTCGTCGTGGGCTTCGTCGCGGTGGCACTCATCTCGGCCATGTACGGCATTTACAACCAGGTTCACGTGCAATGAGCCGCCCGTCGCGGGCGGCGGCGCCCGGCGCCCCGTCCGCCGACTCCGGCGTCACCCTGCCGGAGTTGCTGGTGGTTCTCGTCCTCCTGCCGGTCATCATGGGGGCGATCGCCCTCGGCCTCTTGTCGGTGATGTCGGTCGATCAGAGTGTCGCGACTCGCATCGACAACGCGGCCGGCTCTCAGGTCGTGAACGCCACCTTCGCCACCGACGTCCAGATGGCTTCGGCCCTGACCACGGGAAGCTCCCCACTGTGTGGTCCGAGTGGGGACACCCAGTTGCTGGGTCTCGCGTGGGACGGTTCAAACGGAACCTATCGCCAGGGCGTGTCCTATTCGGTGTCGGGCACGTCCCTGTGGCGGTACCAGTGCCGCAACGCACAGGTGGTCAACCAACGTCTGGTGAGTAACACCCTCGACGTGGCGGGGGAGAACCAGGCTCCGGTCACGGTGTCGTGCGTGGGAGGGGCCGCCTGTCCGGACACGAGCACGCTGACCGACATCGCCAGTAACTCCATTTCCACGGTGGCGATGCCCGTCATCCTTCAAGACGCCTCGGCCAGTTACACCCTCGGCGCCACGACGGGGGTCGGGGCCAACGACGTGGTGCGCGGGGGTCAGTACCTCTTCGCTCCTCTCACCGCGCTGTCGACGACCTGCTCCGGTTCGACCGCGGCCTTCGCCGGGACGGGATCGCTCTCCCTGCGGGGCGCGGACAACCAGCTCCTGCCCATGGCTGTCGTCTCCCAGTGCGCTCCGGCCGTCCCGTCCACGGTGAGTACGGCTGGTGTGTTCACACCCAACGCGTCACTGACGTCGGCGCAAAGCGCGACGACTCCCCAGTACTACAGCCCCGACGTGGCGACGGCGATGACCGACTTTGGTAACGCGCTGAACGCGCCACCGTCGGGGACCGGATCGACGGCGCGCACGTCGTGCACATTGTCGTCCGGCGTCTACGTCTGTTATCCCGGTACCTATTCGGGTTCGTTCGCGTTCACCCCGAACGCGACGTACTACATGGGTTACGCCACCGGCGGGTACTGCTCGGCCGGTCCGGCCAACTCCCGCTACGACTACCACTTCGCCACCTTGTCGACCACG
>CAWUMA010000139.1:0-2420 GCA_963923835.1 uncultured bacterium | reverse complement strand
GGTGACACCAGCTTGCTCCGGGTGGAATGGAACGGCCATTCGTTCGAACCCGACCGCGACTTTTCGGCCCGGTACCGCTTGAGCGAGGGTCAGGGTTACGGCTGGGATGCGGTCATTGACGACCACTTCGCCTGGTTCCTCGACAACGGCGAGGGCTCGGAGAACTTTGACGGAACGCTGCGGGGCCACGGTGTGGCCACCAACCCTCTGCACCTCGTGCGCGTCGACCTCGAGAGTGGTGAGGTGGCGTTGGCCGCAGTCTGTGGACTACCCGGTGGTCTCATCGCCAACCCACCGGTCATCGACCCCCAGCGCGGCCTCGCCGTCGGATACGACTCGGGGAACGGAGTCCTCGCTGCTTTCGATACCGCAACATTGGAGAAGCGGTGGTCGCGGTCCCAGGACCACGCCAGCCACCTGATCTTGTACGCGGAGTCGGGCGAACTCGTAACCGGCGATGGCAACGACACGGTGATTCTCGACGTGGCGACGGGCGCGGAGCTGGCCAGAGCGCAACAAACAACCACACTCCAGTCGGTGCTGTTTCCGACCCCTGGTCGTGAGCGCGACCTCTACGTCACCTCGTTTTTCTCGCTGGCGCGCGTTACTGCAGTGCGTTCCACTCCGACACGGTGAGGTTTCCCACGCGCGTCAGCGTGTGCAGCGGCGCCTCCACCACAACCCGGTCATCGGACACGTAGCAAGCCTTGTTGAGTCCCGCGCGACGCCACGGACCAAAGAGCATCCGCCCCGGTCCGTCTAACGAGTAGATAGGGCGCACCAGAACGGCGTCACCGGACGCTGCCACAACCAGCGCCGGACGTTCCTTGGACGTCTGATCGGGTACCAATGGATCCACGTCGTCAAAGGCGACGTCGGCCAACACGATGGTGCCCGCCGCCGGTGGAGCCGAGACGAACCGCTCGCTCTCACGGGGAGTGAGGCGCACCGAGCGCCACTCTTCGGGGGGAAAGGTCGACGCCGCGGGCTCGGCAGAGACGACGGGCGCGGCAGGTGGTGTCACCACCCGCGAGCGCCGCGGCGGAACCGGCGCGGGAACTGGCTTCTTCTTCGCCTTCTGCTCCTCGCGTCGACGTTGACGCTGTTCTTTCACCACGGGATCGACACTCTTGGTTGTCGTGACCCGCGACACGGGAGTTGATTCAGGGAGTTCCGCCAAGGCGTAATCGGGATCGCTGTCGATGATGGCCTGGCAATGGGCGGCCGCGGGGAATGCGTCCACAATGGCGATCACCAACACAGCGAGAGCCTGGTCCCTCGTCACATCACGGGCACGGACGGCACGCAGGGCGGTTTCCAGCTCGGCGTGGGTGGGGTTGGCGGAGTTGTCACCCAGCTCGTCGACGACAGCGTTCAACGCGTCACCGCACACGAGTTGGAGAAGGGCGGACACCGCAGCTGGTGGGGCCAAGGTGGCGAACCTCTCAAGGTCGCGGCCCTTCTGCAGGTTCTTCAGGGGCACGCCGATGGCGGCGTTCAGCCCCGCGCCGGGTCGCAGGTCCAACTCGTCCACGAAGCTGAGAAGATCGGTTCGGTCGAAGGTCAGCAGCGCCCGACGGGCAGTGTGGACGGACTGGGCAGCGGGCGTGGGCACGTGGTCAGTGTAGGAGTCGGTCCGTGACCGACGTGTGGAAGATCAGCGCTTGATGGTCGTCTTGTAGACGCGACTCAGAATGCTCGAGACAATTGAGATGATTACGGCGCCCGCAAGTGCGGCCCAGAAGCTCCCCAAAGTCAGGGTGGAGGGAATCCAGTGCGCCGTCAACTCCAACATGGCGGCATTGATCACCACCAGGGAGAGCCCCAGACTCAAAATGACCGCGGGGAAGGTCAGCACCCGAACAAGTGTCCCTACCACGGCGTTCACGAGGCCGAACACGAGCGCCACCCACAGGTAGTTACGCACTCCCCCGTGGACGTGAATGCCCGGAACAATCAGCGTGGCGACCCACACCGCCACCGCCAACGAAGCCCATCGACCCAGGAGTTTTGCCATGCCCTCACCGTACTAAAGAGGGTTCGGGTCCGAAGGGATTGGTCTTCTCTCGGTAGCATTCGCTGCGGAGGTACCGTGACCGAACTCGAAACCGGAACTAATGACCTGCTAGTGCGCGTGGAAGGTCACGTGGCTGTCCTGTCGTTCAACCGCCCCGAGCGTCGCAACGCGCTGTCCGACCCCATGTACGACGGCTTCGCCCGCGTGCTGCCGGCCATCGCCGATCGTGACGACATTCGCGTGTTATTGCTGACCGGGGAGGGTGGGGCCTTCTGTGCCGGCGGTGACGTCAAGGCCATGAATGAGCGCAACGGTGACCCCGACCGGACGGCGGCCAAGGTCCGAGCGGAGTTCCTCGATGACCACCAACGCTTCGTCGCCAAAGGTCTGCGCGATCTTCCTC
>CAWUMA010000138.1:0-2420 GCA_963923835.1 uncultured bacterium | reverse complement strand
TATAAGAGACAGGGACTCGTGGTCGCCACCAGCGTCGAGCCGCCTGCGCGGTGTGCACGTAAGCGGGTCGCAATCCGGCCTTCGGTGTGCGTGTCAACGGCCGACGTGGGTTCCACGAGAAGCAACACATCGGCCTGCGCCAGCAAGGCTCGCACGAGACTCAATCGCTGACGCTGACCCCCCGAGAAGGAGCGCCCACGTTCTTCCACCCAGGTGTCGAACCCATCTTCGAGACCTTCTAGGACGTCGAGGGCGCTCGCGGTGGCGAGTGCTCCCCTCAATTGGTCGTCGTCGGCCTGGCCGTGGGGGTCGAGTTCACCGCGGAGTAAGCCGGAAAAGATTCGGGGTTCAATCTCTGACACGACAATCGACCGACGCACGTCGGCCAGTGCGTACTGGTCGATGGGCCGGCCATTGACCGAGACCCCCTCATCGTCGGCGACGAACCGGCCGAGGCGGTCCACCACAGCCGTGGCTTCGGCGGGTGTTTCAGTGACGAGAGCCACAAACTCTCCTGCTCGCACGGTGACGCCGGTCACTTCGTCACGCACCTCAGTGACGGTCTCGGGCCAGGGAAGAGGAGTGGCGGGGTCACTCACGTGGGGAATGACGTTCAGGATGCGCAGCACCTTGCCCGCTCCGACGTAGGCGCGGGTCGTTGAAATGACGTATTCGATGGCCGTGCGCAGGGGGGTCGTCAGGAAGTTGGCGTAGCCGAAGAAGGCGATCAACTGTCCCGGCTGCAGGGTCCCGTTCATGACGGCGTGGGAGCCAAAGAAGGTGACCAGGGTTGTGAGGATGGCCGGCAGGAGAATCTGCCCCGACTCCAAACCGGCCTGGGGGTTGGCCACTCGGTTGCCCGCGAGACGAACGCGGCGACTCTGTGTCTGGTAGTTGTTGAAAAAGACGTCCTCGCCACCGATGCCGCGCAGGATGCGCAACCCGGTCACGGTGTCCGAACCCAGTGCCGCGAGCCGGCCCGCCACTTCGCGCTGGGCGGCCTGCGTGGCGTGCAGGGGCTTCATCAGCGGAGTGGTGAGTGACGCCAGGATCGGGACCCCGAGCAGAACGATGAGGCCGAGCGTCAGGGAGGTGGACAACAAGATGAAGGCGACCACCAACCACGAGACAACGGCACCCGTGAAACGCGCGAAGACGTCGAAGGCGCCCCCGATACGCATGGCGTCGGCCGCGACCGTGTTGACCACGTCGCCCGAGGGGATCGCGTCGGTCAGAGCGGTGCCGGCCGTCGAGATGCGCCGCCCAATGAGCTGAATCGTCCGGTACGTCGCGGTCATCCAATTGGTCACGGCCAACTGGTGACGCATCGCTCCACAGAAGGCCTGGACCATGCCGAGCCCGAGCACCACGAAGCCCCAGGTCACGAGGGCGTGGGGGTTGTGGTGGGCGACACCCTTGTCGATGCCGGCACCCACCGCGGCCCACAACAGGGCCATACAGAGCATCCAGCCCACGCCGAAGGTGGCGTTTCCGAGCAGGAGCCACTTCTGGTGCCAGGCCAGCCAGCGGAGGTAGGCGAAGGGGGAGCGCCGGTCTGGTTCGCCTGGATTTTCTACCGGAAGTTCACGGTAGGGCAAGCGAAGCACAGTTATTCACTCTAGGTGGGTGATGAATGGTGAGCCGACCTATAAGCGGGGTTCTGTCCACCTCGTTGCCGAGGCTGTGTGGCCATCCGTCTCAGCGATCTACCTCGGGAGTGCCTCGTTGCCGAGGCGGGCGGGCGGCCCTCCCATGTTTGATCTTGCTCCGGGTGGGGTTTACCGAGCCGCCCCGGTTACCCGGGGCGCTGGTGCGCTCTTACCGCACCGTTTCACCCTTACCTGATCCCGGCGAACCGGGCCATCGGCGGTCTGTTCTCTGTGGCACTGTCCTGCACGTCACCGTGACTCACGTTTCGCGAGCACCCTGCCCTGTGGAGCCCCGACTTTCCTCGACCCGCTCGCGCGGACCGCGGCCACCCAGTCGGCTCACCATTCCCTAACAGTTTCCCACACCCCGCCAGGGCGCACAAGAGCCGTTGGTGACACAGGGCTCCGGTAGCCTTCTCGCGTGTCCGACGCCGAAACCCCCGAAGCGCTGTCGGTCGCCCAACTGTACGAAGAACTGACCGCCACGCTCGAGGCCTCCCACGGCAAGCGACACCCCTTTTGGGTGCGTGGCGAGGTGCAAAAGGTCTACGAAAAGGGCCACATGTACGTCGACCTCGTTGATCAGGGGGGCTCGCGCAGCGACACCGCGCGCCCGACGCTCAACGCTCACGCCTGGCGTAATTCGTGGGCGCTCATCAAGAAAGACCTGGCTGAGCGGGGCCTCGAACTCAAGGCCGGCATGGTCGTCACCCTGCTCGGGTACGTCGACCTGTACGCCCCCCAGGGTCGGGTGGGTTTCACCTTCACCCG
>CAWUMA010000137.1:0-2428 GCA_963923835.1 uncultured bacterium | reverse complement strand
GACGCACCACCTCGGTACTGCTCTCCAAGGGTGCGGTGGCTGACGAGTCGCGTTCGATCTACACGGGTCTCATCGAAATCGAAAAGGGTGCCCGTCGCACCGACGCTCGTCAGACGAACCACAACCTGTTGCTCAGCCCCCACGCCCACGCCGACTCGGTGCCCAACCTGGACATCCGGGAGAACGACGTCGTGTGCGCCCACGCCTCGAGTGTGGGGCCGCTCGACGAACTGCAGCGTTGGTACCTCGAATCACGCGGCGTGCCCCGGTCGGAGGCCGAGCGCCTCATGATTCAGGGCTTCTACTACGAGATGTTGGCGAATCTGCCCGCCGGAGTGGCCGAGGTGGTCGAGCGTGACGTGGCCGACGTGCTGGCCGCGGCGCGGGTGGGGGCGGCATGACCCGCGTGAGCCTCGGCACTCTCAACGATTTCGAATCATGCGCCGCCCAGCAGGTGAAACTCGAGGGACGGACCCTGACCGTCGTTCGCATCGAGAACGACGTCTACGTCCTTAACGACCGCTGCAGCCACGAGGACTTCAGCCTGTCGGTGGGTGAAGTCGACTGCGAGACGCGCGAGATCGAGTGCGCCCGCCACGGAGCCATGTTCTCCCTGGTCGACGGGGCACCGACCTCGCTGCCGGCCACCAAGGCCGTTGACACGTACGTGGTGCACCACGTCGACGGCCGCCTCGAAGTGGAGATTCCGTGACCAGCGAACTGATCATCAGCGGACTACGGGTCGAAGTCGGCGGGCGCGAAGTGCTGCGCGGTTTCGACCTCGCGATGCGCTCGGGCGAGGTTCACGTGATCATGGGTCCCAACGGCTCGGGCAAGTCGACCCTGGCGCACGCTCTCGCCGGCCACCCCGGCTACACCGTGACGGCCGGTTCGGTGACTCTCGACGGCGTGGAGCTTCTCACCTTGTCGCCCAGCGAACGCGCCCGCGCGGGGTTGTTGCTCGCCATGCAGCACCCCATGGAGGTGCCCGGAGTTCGTCCGCTCGACATGCTGGCCGCCGCGGGGGCCGCTCCTGACGGCCTCCGGTCGCGCATGAGCGACGAGGCGTCGCGCGTCGAGCTTCGTGACGAGGTCCTCGACCGGTTCGTCAACGTCGACCTGTCCGGTGGCGAGCGCAAGCGGGCCGAAATGGTGCAGGTCGGTGTGTTGCGTCCCGCCTTCGCCGTGCTCGACGAGATCGACTCGGGACTCGATGTCGACGCCTTGGGCGCCGTGGCGCGACGCCTGGCCGCGGCGACCACGGAATGGAACTGCGGCGTGTTGGCGATCACCCACTTCCGTCGTCTGTTGACTGAACTCACCCCGACCACAATTCACGTCGTGAGTGCGGGACGAGTCGTCGCCACCGGTGGACCCGAACTCGCCGAAGTGTTGGAGCGCGAGGGCTACGAGCCGTTCCGTCGCGACTAAGCGACCACTTTTCCCAGAAAGCCCCTCCTAAACTGTCCATCTATGGCCGGGCGCGATAACACTCCGTCTCGCGGCCGCGGCAGGGTCGCCAACGAACAGCGCCTCCTCGCCCTCGGTGACGCCATCGATCGCCGAGCGGGTGGTCCTTCGCGGCCACCGCGTCGGCGGCCGAACGCCCGGGGCTGGCGGGGTTGGACCAACCAACGCCGCCTCGTGGTGGTGGCGGGCACCCTCGCTCTGGTCGTGGCCGTGATTGCCGGCGGTGGCTACCTGTACGCCCAGTACCAGTTCGGCAAGGTGAAGAAAATCGACGTGGCCAACGAGGTGGCCCCGATTTCGGGCGCGCCCATCAACATCCTGGCCATCGGTTCGGACTCTCGCGTCGGCCTGTCCGGCCAGGAGGCCCGTCAGTCGGGTTCGGGATCGGTCACCGGCCAGCGCAGTGACGTCGTCAAGATCATCCACCTCGACCCAAAGACCGGTTCGATCTCGATGATCTCCATTCCGCGCGACACCCTGGTGACGCTGGTTGGGAATCAAAGCCTGTACGGCAACTTCAACCGGATCAACGTAAACCTGATTCCCTCCAACGCCAACCCGGTGGGGGACCCGTCACTGTTGGTGAAGACCATCGAGGCGAACTTCGGTATCCCGATCAACTACACCATCGTCGTCGGATTCGCGGGACTCATCAACGCGGCGGTGGCGCTGGGTGGCGTCTACCTCGACTTCCCGTACCCGTCGGTCGACGACCACTCCGGCCTGCGGATCTATCACCCGGGTTGCCAGCTCGTCACCGGCTTCCAGGCGTTGGCGATTGCGCGCAGTCGCCACTTCTTCTGGCTGCCCCACGGCCGGGTCAGCCCCGCGACCCTGCCCCGCGGCTGGGACAACGTCGATGGCGCGGCCTACTCAATCCTCACGCATCGGGGCTGGCTCTATGACGGCACGAGTGACTGGGGCCGCATCCTGCGCCAGGACGCCTTCTTGCGCGCGC
>CAWUMA010000136.1:0-2465 GCA_963923835.1 uncultured bacterium | reverse complement strand
AAAGGGGAAACAGATGTCAGACATCGAAATTCGGGAAGGCGGCTACGGCGCAAACGTCATGGCCGTCGAGCCCGGTGGAATTGAAGCCATTCCGGACCAGGACCGGCACGGTAAGGCGCGTGACTTGTTCGCGCTCTGGACCAGCCCGAACTTGGAGTTCGCCACGATTTATGTAGGCGCGCTCGGAATGTTCTTCGGACTGTCCTTCACCCAAGCGGTGATTGGCGTGATTCTGGGTAACGGTTTGGGAGCTCTCTTCCAGTACTTCCTTACCCAGGACGGCCCCCGCTACGGCGTGACCCAGATGGTCCTGAGCCGGGCGGCCTTCGGACGCGTGGGAAACATCTTCCCGTCGATTTCGAACGCCCTGGGATCGGGAATCGGCTGGTTCGCGGTGAACAGCGTGTCGGGTGCGTTCGCCCTGAACACCTTGACCCACATGAACCTCACCCTGTCGCTGCTCATTGTGGCAATCGCGCAGGTGTTGATTGCGTTCGTGGGCCACAACCTGGTGCAGACGGTGGAGAAGTACCTGATGCCGTACCTCGTTGTGGTGTTCGCCATCGCCGCGGTCATCGTGTTCACCAAGCACGGTGTCTCCAACACGGAGAACTGGCACGCGCCGGGCGCGTTCTTCCTCTTCGTGGGTGCCGTTTTTGGTTACTCCGTTGGTTGGAACCCGTTCGCGTCGGACTACAGCCGTTACCTGCCCAAGTCCGAGGACCCGAAGCAGGCCGGTATGGCCGCCGCGTTGGGTCTCCTCGTGGCGCCCATCATTCTTGAGGTTGTGGGTATCGCCGCGGTGAGCGCGGGCATGCACTCCTACGGCGCGAACACCAACCCGGTCGGTGAGTTCACTGGCTTCCTGCCGGGCTGGCTCGGCAAACTGATCTTGATCGGCATCGTGCTGGGCTCGATCTGCGCCAACGTGCTCAACATCTACTCGGGCTCGATGTCGTTCCTCGCCGCCGGCGTCAAGCTCAAGACCCACTGGCTGCGCGCGTCGACCGCCATCTTGTTCGGCGTCCTGGGCTACCTGCTCGCCCACTGGGCCATGGGCAACCCGGCCAACAACCTGGAGAACTTCCTCCTGGTCGTTGCGTACTGGATCGGACCGTGGTTGGGTGTCATGTTTGCCGACCGCCTGATGCGTGGTGGCTCGTCCGTTCAGGGCCTGCTCTACTCGCACCAGGAGAACCCGGCCGGACCGTTCGCCTTCATCACGGCGGTGATTCTCTCGGTCGCGCTGTTCGCGGACCAGGTGTACTACACCGGCTACTTCCCGAAGCACAACCCGGGACTCGGCGACATCGGGTTCTTCGTGGGCTTCGCCCTGGCCTTCTTCTTGTACACCATCTTGCACCCGCTGATGGGTACGCGTAAGACCGGCAACTAGCCAGTTCGCAGTTCAAAAACCCCGGCGGCCTTCGGGTCGCCGGGGTTTTTTGCTGCCCAGACTCGTGTCACCCCGTGCCGGTATCCTGAGGGGGCAACCACGTTGGTTGCGAGACGGGGGTGATTGGTTTCGACGTTGGTCGTCAAGGTGGAAGAAGCGAGCCGTGGTCTCCGGAACCACGAAAAAGAGCCGGAAACAAAAAATAAACGCCAAGCCTCAGCTTGTGCTTGCTGCTTAGGCAGCACGTCCCCTTGGGCCCAGTCCCGCGGTCCAAGTTCGGGCGTCATTTAGTGGGACTCACCTCCGCGGTTCGTTAACGACCGCTCAGGGAAACTTCCGTTAACTAAGGGTGGTCGCCGGTGCTGACGACAGTGACCACTCCGACAATCTCCCGTTGGCTGCGCTCGGAGAAGGATCACTAAGAAGCCGACGGACCTGGGTTCAATTCCCAGCACCTCCACCATGGGCCCTCACCTTCGGGAGAAGGTGAGGGCGGTGTTTCGTTGACTGCCTGCGCCTTAGGCCGCTTGGGCCAGTTCCTCACGCTCGTCGAGGAACTCCCACCAGGCCTTCGCCACGGTGGTCAGCCCGGCCACGACGTCCTCACGACGGGCCGTGCGCGAGACCAACGCTTCGTAGGTCCATGCCGAGTGGTCACCTTCGATGTCGCCGTGCTCGCGCCAGAACTCCAGCGCACCCTCGGACGCGCCATAGAAGTCGGCGAGCCCTTCAGCCTTCGTACGCGCAATCTCGTCACCCTGCGCCTCGTAGGCCAGCAGGCCCGCGAGCGCCGTGTCGGCTCCGGCCTCCAGAACACCCTCGTAGGCGGCCAGCAGCGCGGCCATCTTCGCGCTGGGCGCAACCTGCGATGCGCCGTAGTGGGCGGCGAAGGCCTCGAAGAGCTCGAGGTGTGTCGGTGATCCCGTCTCGTCGGCCAGGTTCATCTCCACGTTCGTGCGCGCCACACCTTCGGGGAGAGACTCAGCGAGACGACGGAGGAACGTCGGGAACATGGCCTCGAAGTGGCGGTACTGCTCGGCGTACGCCGTCAGTTCGCCGTCGCGAAGCT
>CAWUMA010000135.1:0-2487 GCA_963923835.1 uncultured bacterium | reverse complement strand
CACTCATGTGGTACTTGCCGTGGGGCTTGGTGTCGGCGATGTGGGGCACGCGCTTGGCAATCGTGTTGAAGTCATCCAGGGTCAACTCCACGCGGGCCTCGTGGGCGATAGCGAGCAGGTGCAACACGGCGTTGGTGGAACCACCCAGGGCCATCACCACGCTGATGGCGTTCTCGAAGGCCTTCTTCGTCAGGATTTTGCGCGCGGTGATGCCCTTGTCCAACAGGTTCAACACAGCTTGACCCGACCGGTACGCGAATTCGTCGCGACGTCCGTCAATGGCCGGCGCCGAGGCACTGCCCAACAGTGAGAGACCGATGGCCTCGCCGATGGAGGCCATCGTGTTGGCGGTGAACATGCCCGCACACGATCCTTCGCCCGGGCAGGCCGCGCACTCAATGGCGTAGAGCTCGTCGTCGCTGATGGCCCCCACCGCGTTGGCCCCCACGGCCTCGAAGACCGAAGTGATGTCGATGGCGCGACCGTCGTGCTGGCCGGGCATGATCGACCCGCCGTACATGAAGACCGAGGGGACGTCGAGGCGTGCCGCGGCCATCATCATGCCCGGCAGTGACTTGTCACAGCCCGCGAAGGTCACCATGGCGTCGAAGCGTTCCGCGTGCATCACGGTCTCCACCGAGTCGGCGATGACTTCGCGCGAGACCAACGAGGCGCGCATGCCCTCATGGCCCATGGAGATTCCATCGGAGACGGCGATTGTCACGAACTCAAAGGGCACGCCACCGGCGTCACGGACCGCCACCTTGGCCCTCTTCGCCAGCCGGTCGAGGGGCAGGTTGCACGGCGTGACTTCGTTCCAACTCGAGGCCACGCCGATCTGGGGCTTGGAGAAGTCCTCGTCGGTGAGGCCCATGGCCCGAAGCATGGCCCGTGCCGGAGCCTTGGCCTTACCCAGGGTGACGTCGGTGGAGCGGGGCTGAGGGTGATTCGCCATAGGCGAAGTCTAGGTAACGCGCCTTGGAAGGAACGAAGCGCTAGCGACGCTTCTGCAGTTCGGCGATGACGGCCTTGCCGTTCGCCTTGCCCTGCGTCGCCTTCATCACTTGGCCGATGAAGAACTGGGCCAGTTTGTCGTCACCCTCGCGATAGCGACCCCATTCATCGGGGTTCGCGGCAATAAGCGAGTCGACCGTGTCGCCGAGCGTGTCACCCGAGAGTTGCTCAAAGCCCCGGGCCTTGGCGTGCTCGGCGGGGTCGCCACCTTTTTCCACGAGGTCGGCCAGAACGGTCTTCGCTTGAGTTGACGACAATTCACCACGATCTTCCATCTGAAGAACGCTGGCCAGCGCCGCGACCGTCAACTGCCCACGTCCGGTGTCGCCACCGAGCTCGTTGGCCACACGGGCTAACGCCAAAGCGGCCGGCGCGCCGGCGGCGACGGCCCCGTGCACCAGGTCGTCGAGGTTGAGGTCCACCACGGCGGCGATCACGTCGGCCTGCGCGGCCGTTACCTCGCCGAGCAGGGCGGCGAGATCGGCCCGACGTTGAGCGGGCATCGGCCCCAGTCCGGCGCGGACACGGTCTTGCCAGACCTGATCGGGGGCGAGGTCGACGAGGTCGGGTTCACGGAAGTAGCGGTAGTCCTCGGCCTCCTCCTTGGTCCGCATCGTCGAGGTCTCCCCCACCGTGTCGTCCCAGTGGCGGGTCTCTTGGCGCACGACACCGCCCTCATCGATCAGTTCAAACTGACGCTGGGCTTCGTACTCAATGGCGCGCTGCAAGCTGCGCAGCGAGTTGAGGTTCTTGATCTCACAGCGAGTGCCGAAGGGTGTGCCGACCGGGTGCACCGACACGTTGGCGTCGATGCGCATCGAGCCTTCTTCCA
This sequence comes from uncultured bacterium, assembly GCA_963923835.1. Classification (GTDB taxonomy): domain Bacteria; phylum Actinomycetota; class Acidimicrobiia; order Acidimicrobiales; family RAAP-2; genus RAAP-2. The sequence goes on along the minus strand of CAWUMA010000135.1, from coordinate 641 downwards.
TGCGGCCGTCACTGGCGCCGGTGGCGATCAGAATCCCGCGAAGTTCGGCCGCGTACTCGCGGGCCTGGGCCGAGGTGCGCATGTCGGGGCCCGAGACAATCTCAATGAGCGGCACGCCCGAGCGGTTGTAGTCAACGAGCGACTGCGACGCCCCGTGGATGCGGCCCGACCCGCCCAAGTGAGTCGACTTGCCGGTGTCCTCTTCGAGGTGGGCCCGTTCAATGGTGACACGCGAACCATCCGAAAGGTCCACGAAGCCGTGCGAGTTGATCGGCAGGTCGTACTGGGAGATCTGGAAGTCCTTGGGCATGTCCGGGTAGAAGTAGTTCTTCCGGTGGAACGTCGAGGGCGCCACCGTGCAGTGCAGGGCGAAACCCAGAGCCATGGCCAACTCCACGGCCTTCTCGTTCAGAACGGGCAGCGAACCAGGCAGACCCAGACACACCGGGCACACGCTCGTGTTGGGCGAGCGGCCGAACTCGTTCGGGCACGCGCAGAACATCTTCGTGGCGGTCTTCAATTCGGCGTGGACCTCGAGTCCGATCACCATTTCCCAGCCGTCGGGTAACGCCATTACGCCCCCCTCGCAATTTCGAGAACGCGGCCGGCGGCCAGCAATGAGGCCTCCGAGCGGCCCGGGC
>CAWUMA010000134.1:0-2495 GCA_963923835.1 uncultured bacterium | reverse complement strand
GTTCCCGTGGCCACGGTCCAGCCCGACTCTTGGGAGAGGTGGGCGGCGAGTTCGGGGAGAAGTCCGGCGGCTTGGCGCCCCATGCCCGACACGCGGGGTAAGCCGTGCACGAGAACGAGGACGTGACCGGACTCGGGGCGCCCCTCGGGACGCGCGACCCTCAGGTCGAGTGTGGATGATCCGCTGTCGATGCGCTCGTGAACGAGCACGCGGTTAGATACCGAGCTTGTCGGCCAGCAACTCGCGGTGGTAGGCCGGGTCGCCGAGGAAGAGTTCCGAGGACTTCGCACGCTTGAAGTACAGGTGCGCGTGGTGCTCCCACGTGAAACCGATACCACCGTGGATCTGGATGTTCTCGGCGGCGCAGTGGAAGTAGGCGTCCGAGCAGTACGACTTCGCGAGGCTCGCGGCGACCGGCAGGTCGTCGTTCAGTTCCTGGGCGCAGTAGGCGGCGTAGTACGCGGCCGACTTGGCCGACTCGACCTCGAGCAGCATGTTGGCGCACTTGTGCTTGATGGCCTGGAACGAACCGATCGGGCGTCCGAACTGCACACGGTTCTTCGCGTAGTCCACGGCGTTGTCGAGGACGCGCTGGGCGCCTCCGACCTGCTCGGCGGCGAGCATGGCGGCCGCCACCTGCAACGTGGTGGCTAGACCGGCGGCGGCACCGCCTTCGGCACCCACCAACTTGGCCGGCGTGTTGTTGAACTCGAGACGGCTCTGCTTGCGGGTCTGGTCCATGGTCGGCAGAGCGGTCTTGGTGAGACCCGAGGCCGATCCCTCAACGGCGAAGAGCGACAGACCCTTCGAGGTGCTCGCGGGAACCAGGATGAGACCGGCCGAGGAACCGTCGGTGACGTAGTTGGCGACGCCGCTCAGCGTGAAGTCACTTCCCGAGCCCGACGCGGTGATGCCGATACTGGCCACGTCCCACGCACCACGGTCGTCGGTGATGGCGAGGGTCGCGATGGTCTCGCCGCTGGCGATGCCCGGCAGGTAGGCCTTTTTGTCGGCGTCGGTGCCGACGAAGTTCAGCGCGTTGGCCGCGAGGGCGACGGTCGAGAAGTACGGCGAGCACAGCAACGCGGCACCCATCTCTTCGAACACGACGTAGAGCTCGACGGGACCGAATCCCTGTCCGCCGAACTCCTCGGCGATGCCCAGACCCTGGAGAGCGAGCTCGTTGGCCATCTGGTTCCACACGGCGGGGTCGTACCCCTCGGCGGTCGCCATGAGGCGGCGCACCTCAGTCTCGGGCGACTTCTCTTCCAGGAAGCGTCGAACCATCTTGCGCAGTTCGTCCTGCTCTTCGCTGAAACCGAAGTTCATCTCAACTCCTTGTCCGGGGTGGGCGCTAGAGAGCGTAGTCGGCGCGGCTCTGGGGCAAACTGGGTCGGTGAGCGCCGTCGAACTCGTCTGGTCGGACGCCGCCGCCGAGGTCCACCGGGTGGTCGTCGGCCCGGTGGACAACAACGTCTACGTCATCCGGTGCCGGCGATCGGGCGAGGCGACGCTCCTGGACGCCGCCAACGAGCACGACCGGCTCCTGGAGATGGCCACGAAATTGGGGGTCACCAGCGTGCTGGAGACCCACGGCCACTGGGACCACATCGGGGCCGTCGAGGCGGTCCGCGAGGCCGGCCTCGGGGTCTGGGTCCGCGCCGAGGACGCCCACCTCCTCCCCTCGTACGACCACCTGCTCGACGATGACGTCGACTTCGCCGTGGGCCACCTTCGGCTGCGCACGATTCATACGCCGGGCCACACCCCGGGGTCGATCTGCTTCAGCCTGGTCGACACACCACTGCTGTTCACCGGTGACACTTTGTTTCCCGGCGGGCCGGGCAACACGTCGTTCGAGGGCGGAGACTTCCCCACCATCGTGCGCTCCATTGAAGAGCGGCTCTTTCGCACCCACGGACCCGACACCATCTTTTGGCCCGGCCACGGCGCGCCCTCGACCATCGGCACCGAATCGCCCCACTTCGACGAGTGGGTCGCGCGCGGTTGGTAGGACCCTTTTTCGGGGTGCGCCGGTAGGCTCGCCTGCGTGAGCACACCCCTTCTCGAACTGCGCGATCTGGCCGCCGAAGCCGACGGCGTCGCGATTCTTCGCGGGGTGTCCCTGAGCGTCGCGCCCGGTGAAGTCCACGCCCTGATGGGCCCGAACGGCGCCGGAAAATCCACCCTCGCCTCGGTCATCATGGGCCACCCCGGCTACGAAGTGACCGGCGGCGACATCCTCTTGCAGGGCGAGTCCATCCTCGAGTGGTCGCCCGACGAGCGCGCCCGCGCCGGAGTGTTCCTCGCCTTTCAGTACCCCGAGGCCATTTCGGGCGTCTCGGTCGTGCAGTTCCTGCGCCAGGCCATCGCCGCGCGCAAGAACCTCGAGGAACTGAGCGTCCTCGAAGTGCGCCTGGACCTCGCCGAGTGGATGGACCGGCTCGGCATGGACGCGGCCTTCGCTGAGGGTCACCTGAACGAGGGCTTCTCGG
>CAWUMA010000133.1:0-2526 GCA_963923835.1 uncultured bacterium | reverse complement strand
TTGAAGTGGTCCCGGGCGATACGGGCGCAGAGGATGTTGGTGTTGTCACCGCTCGTCACCGCCGCCAGGGCGTCGGCCCGCGACGCTTCAGCCGTGCGCAGAGTCTCGCGGTCGAAGCCCGAACCCGTTATCTGGCGTCCATGAAAACGGACGAGTCGCCGGAATGAATCAGGGTTGCGGTCGATGATGACAACTTCGTGTCCCTCATCGGATAGTTGGATGGCCAGTTCGGATCCGACTCGGCCGCACCCGACCACCACGACATGCACGACCCCCATCTCACCACAGATGCGCGTGTCGCTCAAGTCTTCTCCGCACACACCGGGAAGAATGCGGGGTCGAACCTAGACTGACACCCGTGTCCGATGCCGATAAGCAGTTAGCCGCGTCGCAACCGGTCATGACGTCCCACGCCAACGTGGCGAACGTCTACCCCGAATCGTTGGGCTATCGCCTCAAGCGAATGGTGCTGGGTCGGCCCTTCGTGTCGGAACAACTGGCGGCCGAACGAATCTCGAAGCCGGTCGCTCTGGGCGTTCTCTCGCCGGACTGCATCTCGTCCTCGGCCTACGGTGCCGAGCAGATCCTCACCCAGCTCACACCCTTCATCGGTCTGGCGGCCTTCTCGCTGTTGGTGCCGATCATGTTCGTCATCCTCGGCGTGCTCATGCTCGTCACGTTGTCGTATCTGGACGTCATCGGCTTTTACAACGTGCTCGGCGGCTCCTACATCGTCGTGCGCGACAACCTCGGGCCTCGCATCGCCTCGGTGACGGCCGTCGCCCTGCTCATTGACTACATCGTGACGGTGGCGGTCCAGTGCAGCGCCGGCACGGCGGCCCTGACGTCGGCGGTGCCGAGCCTCTACCCCTACACGGTTCCCATCACCGTCGCGGTGGTGGTCCTCCTTATTTATATGAACTTGCGAGGGGTGAAAGAGGCGGGGGCCTTCTTCGCGTTCCCCACCTATTTCTTCATCGCCATGATGAGCACGACCATCATCGTCGGGACATACAAGTTCTTCAGTGGCAGCCTGCACCAGTTGGCTCAGCCTCCCGTCAGCGTGCTCGTCGACCACCGTCTGGGCACCCCGGGTCACGGGTTCTTAATGGGCGTGGCCTTCTTGACGTTGCTCCGCGCGTACGCCAACGGTGGTTCGTCGCTCACGGGCCTCGAGGCGATCTCCGACGGCGTGTCGAGTTTCCGTAAGCCCGAAGCTCGTAACGCGCGCATCGTGATGGTCGTGATGGCTAGCACCCTGGCCTTCTTGCTCGTGGGCACGACGATGCTGGCGCGCTGGACCCACGCCCTGCCCTACGCGAAGGGTTCGCCCACGGTGGTGAGCCAGGAAGTGCTCGCGGTCTTTGGTTCGGCCGGCATCGGCCACGTCATTTACTACGTGGTGCAGTTCGCCACGATGTTGATTCTCTTCACCGGCGGCAACACCAGTTTCAATGGCTTCCCGTTCCTAACGAACTTCGTAGCCAACGACGGCTTTCTGCCCCGCCAGCTCACCAAACGCGGTCACCGACTGGCCTTCTCCAACGGCATCATCACCCTGGGCACGATGGCCCTCGTCCTCGTGTTGGTCTTCCGCGCCCAGGTCAACTCGCTCATCGCCCTGTACGCCATCGGCGTGTTCACCGCCTTCACCATGGCCGGGGCGGGCATGACGGTGCGCCACTGGCGCCGTCGGGAAGGTCGCTGGCGTCTGGGCACCGTCGTGAACGGTCTGTCGTGCCTCGTCACGTTGGCGATTGCTCTCATCTTCGCCGTGGTGAAGTTCGCCGAGGGTGCGTGGATCGTCGTGGTCGCTATGCCCATCATGATTTTCGGTCTGCTGCGCATGAACCGCCAGTACGTCCGTGAGGCATCAGCCTTCGATGCCATTGACGCCGCCGGCGCGACACAGATCCGGACCAACCGGGTAGTGGTGTTCGTCGACAGCTACGACCTCGCGACTGAGCGGGCCCTTCAGTACTGCCAGTCGCTGAATGCGTATTCCATCCGTGCGGTGCACTTCGACATTGACCCCCGCGTGACCCGCGAACTGGTCGACAAGTGGGGCCGACCCAACACGGCGTCGGTGGGAATCAGCCTGGAAATCGTGGAATGCGAGGACCGTCGTATCGACCGGGCCGCCCTGGAATTGGTCGGTGACGTGGTGCGCGATTCCGACGTGTTCTGCATGGTGATTCTGCCCCGACGGGGCTTTGTGAGCCGCCTGCAGCGTCTTCTCCACGACCGCACGGCCGACTCGATTGCTGAAGCCATCATGCACGTGCCTCGCACGGCGGCGACCATCATTCCGTACCGGGTCCAGCGTCAACGCGCTGATGACGGCGTGACCGAGGTCGCGGTGACCGACGAGATCTCGCGCGGAGCCGTCCGGGCCGACGCCCACCTCGAGGCCGACATCTTGCTGGCTGAGCGGGCCGGTGAGCGTGACGCCATCGGGAGCCTGATGACGCGTCAAGAAGCTGACATCGCCGGCCGCGTGCGCGCGACCTCCGTGTCGAGCGAGGG
>CAWUMA010000132.1:0-2535 GCA_963923835.1 uncultured bacterium | reverse complement strand
GCTAGTGGGCGGCTTAGAAGTAGATGATCTTCTTCGCGCGCTCGACGACGTCGTCAACGGGATCGGTCCACGCGCCGGTCGAGAGGTACTTCCATCCCTCGTCACACACGATGGTCACGATGGTGGCGGCCTGCCCTTCGGGTAGAGAGTTGGCGCACTTCACGGCACCGGCCATGATGGCGCCCGACGAGATGCCGGTGAAGAGGCCGACCTCAGTCATCCGTCGCGTCCACTCAATGGACTCCTTCGGGCGCACCACCACTTTGCGGTCGAGCAGTTCGGCGCCGTGGTTGTCCACGAAGACCGGAGGGATGTAGCCGTCCTCGAGGCTGCGAAGGCCGTCGACCATCTCGCCACTCGGTGGTTCGATGGCCCAGATTTGAATGGCCGGGTTGTGCTCCTTTAGATACCGGCCGACGCCCATGAGCGTGCCCGACGTGCCGAGGCCGGCGACGAAGTGCGTGATCTCGGGGACGTCGCGAAGGATCTCGGGACCGGTCGTGAGGTAGTGCGCCTGAGGGTTGGCCGGATTGGCGTATTGGTACAGAAAGACCCACTGGGGATTTTCGGCCGCCAGACGCTGGGCCATGCGAACCGCCCCGTTGGAGCCCTCGCTACCGGGCGAGTCGACAATTTCGGCACCCCACGCGAGAAGAAGTTGACGACGCTCGGGCGACACATTGGTCGGGAGAACCACCTTCAGGTGATACCCACGCAGGCGGCACACCATTGCGAGGGCGATTCCCGTGTTGCCCGATGACGGCTCAATCAACGTTTGGTTGGGTGCGCCCGGCGTGAGAAGACCGTCCCGCTCGGCCGCTTCCACGAGTGACAGCGCCACGCGATCTTTGACCGAGCCCGCAGGATTACGCCCTTCGAGTTTGGCGAGAATCGTGACCTCAGGTCGAGGGGACAGAGCCGAAACGTCAATGACGGGCGTGTTGCCAATGAGTTCGAGAACCGAACGGAGTCGGGTCACTCGAGGGCTCCACCGGCCACGGCGGGCAGCAGGGTGACCTCGTCACCGTCGGCCACGGGGGCGTTCACGCCACCGAGGTAGCGAACGTCATCGTCGTTGACGTACACGTTCAAGAAACGGTGCAGGGTCCCATCCTCGTTGAGGAGCTGACCCTTAACGGCCGGGTAGGCCGACACGATTTCCCCGAGAATCTCACCGATAGTGGAACCCGACACGCTCAGCGTGGACTGGTTGCCGATAGCTCCTCGAAGAACCGTGGGAATACGAACTGTGACGGCCATCTTGTCCTCGTCAGTCGAATGTTGACTATTTAGGTCAAGATTAGCGGCCACCGGCCGCGAGCGTTACTGCTTGGCGGGTCGGTAGAAGGCCAGGAGCTGGAGGACGGCGGCTCCCACGCCCACGACCGAGGTCACGAGCAGGTTGCGGCCGAGGTCCCAGTGCAGCAGGTTGAGTCGGTGGTCAAGCGACCAGCTGCCCGCACCAATGGTGCCAAGGACCAACGAGGCCACCGCAATCGTCGCCACGAACTCCACTCCCCCGCCGTTGGCGTTGAAGATGAAGAATCCGTTCTTGCGGTGCACGGTCCACAGGGCGACCAGCATCACGGCAATCGCGCCCGCCGACGCCAGGGTCGTCAAGAAACCGGCGATCAGTAACAAGCCGCACGACATTTCGGCCAGCGACGCGGCGTAGGCGTTGAGAAGGCCGGGCTTCATGCCGATCGAGGCGAACCAGCCGGCCGTGCCGGCGATCTTGCCGTTCTTGGTCATCTTCGCGTAGCCGTGAGCGAACAGCAGTCCACCAATCCAGACGCGCAGGACCAATTGCACGAAGTCCAGAACGTGGGGGTGGGCCGACGTCAGCAACGAGGTGGTGTTCATGTCATCTCCTTTGATGGGAACACCAGAAGGCTACCGAGGGACAATTTCCTCTTCGGTGATAGTGCCATCAACAATTCGGTAGCTGCGCACCACGGTGGGTAAGTCCCGGAGCGACACGAGAACGTAGTGCCACTCGGGGTCCGGAGCCTGGGCAACGTCCGTGGGGCTGGGATAGGCCTCGGAATGAGTATGAGAATGGAACACTCCGAGCACCACCTGGCCGGTGTCATCGGCTCGACGAAAGGTGCGCAGAAGAACCTTCGGGTCGATCTCGTAGACGCGCGCCGAGTGAGCCACGTTGGGGCTGGGCACGACCTCGGTCACCACCCCATCAGGCGTGCCCACCAGTAGGCCACACCCTTCGTCGGGCAACGCCCTCACGCACGTGGCCACCATCGCCGTCCGAAGGTGGTCGGCGAGAGTGAGCATGTTCCCAAACTACCGAGTTGCGGTGCTCGGTACGCTGGACGACGTGGCGAGGGCCAAGCAGATGCAACAGCGCCGGGCGAACGCCAAAGCCCGGGACAACGGCGACCGGGTGGTTGCCACCAATCGTCGCGCTCGCCACGACTACAAGATTGAAGACACCCTCGAGTGCGGCATGGTCCTCACAGGCAGCGAGGTGAAGTCGCTGCGCGAGGGAAAGGCCCAGATCGCCGAGGCGTACGCCCG
>CAWUMA010000131.1:0-2583 GCA_963923835.1 uncultured bacterium | reverse complement strand
GGCCGCGAGGCTTTTCTGCGCCTCGGTGAACACCTCGTCACCAGCCCCAATCACTGCCTCGTGGGATACGAACTCGACAAGGCCATCGTGGGCAACCTCCCCGTGTCGCGGGGAACCTGCAACGTGGTCAACCAGCACCTGACCGACATCGTGGAGCGTAAGAATGTCTGCGCCACGCTCGCCGGTTACGAAGCCGATGACGGCCTCGAGCCGCGCACCCTTCATCCCAAAACCGTTGTCTCCATGAACCTCTGGGGCTTCCATCCGAGCATCCTGCCACTCATGCACCAGGCGGTCGAGGTGCACGACTTCGCCACCGAAGCCGAAGTGCAGTTGTCGGTCTTCGTAGGAAGCGTTCTGCACCGCACCCCGATGCGCTTCGACGTCCTGCCGACGATTTCGAGTTGTATCGGCGTGACGCACGCCGACGATCTCGCGATTGCCCAACGACTGGTCAACGAAGAGATCTCGGCCGGTCTGCGCCCCGAGCGCGCCTTCCTTCCCTAATCCCTTGAGGCCCTAATCTGGCCTTCGAAAGGGGTGGCATGCCTACTTCGGCTTGGGAACTCGATCTACCGCTGCTCAACACCAACGGCCTCGACCGCTTAGAGGCCCTCAAAGTGACCCGCGAGCTCGCCCGGGACCACTGGCTGGTGCGTTCAGAGATGGGATTCACCGTCCTGCGTTACGAGGACGACTTGGCCGTCCTGCGTGACCCCAAGTTCTTCTCCTTCCTGAAAGCCATGAACACGTCCGAGTTCCGCTCGTCCGACTCGAACCGGGGCGAATCCATCCTCTCGATGGAAGGCCCGGACCACCTGCGTCTTCGCCGCCTGGTCGCCCCGGCCTTTTCTCCGGCTGCCGCCGCACCGCATCGACCCATGATGCGCGAGATCTTTGAAGAGTTGCTGACCCCATTCCTCGCCTCCGGGGGCGGAGACTTCGTCTCCGCCGTGGCTGAGCCCTACCCGATTCCGATCATCTGCCGCGTACTCGGCGCTCCTCGCGAGGACTGGCAACTCTTCTCCGACTGGGCCACCGACATCTTCAAGATCTTCAACGGCAATCTCGCCGAGGACATGCCGGCCATCGAAAAGGCCGGTAAGGAGATTGGCGAGTACGTCGGGAATCTGATCGAACAACGTCGTCACGATTTGGGTGATGACCTACTCAGCGCCCTGATTGTCGCCGAAGAAGAGGGTGACCGTCTCGACCATCAGGAAATGGTTCGTCTCGCCGAAGCCGTACTCCTTGCGGGCACCGACACCACGCGGAACCAATTGGGCTGCACCATGGCCGTCTTCGCCGAATATCCCGACCAGTGGCGCCTACTCCAGGAGCGGCCCGAACTCGCCCCTAAGGCCGTCGAAGAATCCATGCGCTACCTAGGGGCGGTGCGTGGCACCGGACGGGTGGCCAGTGAGGACATCACCTACCGCGACGTGGTTTTCACCAAGGGAACCATGGTGTCCACCAATTTTGCGGCTGGCAATCGAGACCAGTCGGTCTTCGCCGAGCCCGATGAGTTCAATATCGCCGCCGACCGCGAGGTGCAACAACTCACCTTTGGATCGGGCGTCCACCGCTGCCTCGGCGCCGCACTGGCTCGAGCCGAGCTCCAAGAGGCGCTCACCCTGATGGCCGAACGTATCGACACGGTGATGCTCGCGGGTCCCGTCACGTGGAAACCACCCACCTTCGGCATCTGGGGTCCGGCTTCGCTTCCCTTGAGCGTGACGGCCCGGTAGCGAGCCTTCAACGCCAGTCCCGACTGGCCGGCGCACTCTCGCCGAGAGCCAGAGCCTCCACGTACTCGGCCACGAGGGCCAGGCTCCCCTGGCCCCTCTCGAGGGTGCCCCGCACCAAAAGCACGGGGCTCGAACTGGCCACGGTCCTCCAGTGGGCCCAGGCCCCTTTGGAGAAGATCACGTTGACGTGACCGGTCTCGTCTTCGAGGTTGAGAAAGACGGCGCCCTTGGCCGTCTCTGGGTGCTGACGATGCGTGACCACTCCCGCCACCGTGACTCGGCGAGCCTCGGCCCCCGCGAGTGACGCCGCCCGCGTCACGCCCCTCGCGGTGAGCTCCCCACGAATGAGCGCCATCGCGGTGGCTTCCGTGGTGAGACCCATCGCCCACAGATCGTCGGCCACACGTTCGAGTTCGCTCGGTGGGGGTAGCGACGGTGCCGTCGTTCCCGTCACCACGCCCTCTAACCGGTCGGGGGTCGACTGGGCCGCCGCACCGGCCGCCCACGTCAGCGCGCGCCGCGATGACCCCAGACCGTCAAGCGCCCCGGCCGCCGCCAACGCTTCGAGGTGCGCGGTGCGTAGCCCGGCCCGCCGAGCCAAGTCGGTCACGTCACGCCACGGTCGGCCGGTGACGATGCGCTCGGCCACCTCCGTGGTGATGCCCCTCACGCTCGTGAGCCCCAACCGCACGTGCACGTTCTCCGGAGTGCCCGACAGGGTCACGAGCACGGCCGACGCGTTCACGTCGGGCCGGCGCACCACGACTCCGTGACGCTGGGCGTCGGCGACCAGGCTCTGGGGTGACCAGAACCCGAGGGGCTGGGCGTTGAGCAG
>CAWUMA010000130.1:0-2626 GCA_963923835.1 uncultured bacterium | reverse complement strand
TTCGAGGAAACCCGTCGGCTTACCCATGGCGCTGCTCGTCGCGTAGACGCTGGTACTCCGACGACTCAACCTTGGCGAAATTCATCCTCTGAATCCTCCAGTCCTCGAGAATCGTGCGGGCGCGGACCGAGCCGGTTTCATCGACGAACCGGGCCAAGATCCCTCTGAGAATCTCGTCATCGGCGGCCTCAAGGGGGTCCACTTCGTACACGCCAGTGCTCAAACGTTCGTGCACCATGTTGTCGGGGTCATAGAGATAGAGGGTGCCACCGGACATACCGGCGGCCACGTTCCGGCCGGTGTCGCCCAGAATGACCACAATCCCCCCGGTCATGTACTCGCAGGCGTGGTCGCCGGTTCCTTCGACCACGATGGTGGCGCCGGAGTTACGAACGCCGCAACGCTCCCCGACAACTCCGGAGATGAAGATGTCGCCACTGGTGGCGCCGTAGCCAATCACGTTTCCCGCGATGACGTTACGGTCCGCCGCAAAAGTGCTCCCTACGGGAGGCCTGACGACAATTCGTCCACCGGAGAGGCCCTTTCCAACGTAGTCGTTGGCATCCCCCGACAGCCTCAGGGACATTCCCTTCGGCACGAATGCGCCGAGTGATTGCCCCGCTGACCCGACGAGATCGATACGAACTTGGTCATCTTCCAATGTGCGAGATCCCAATGCCCGAGTGACCGCGGAACCCGTCAGTGTCCCCACCGTTCGATCGGTGTTGCGAACTTCCGAGGTGACGGAAAACTCACGATGGGACTCCGCCGCTGACACCACGTCGGTCAACCACGAACGATCAAGAACATCCTCAAGACCGTGGTCCTGCACTTCGGTCTGGCGACGCTGGTCCGACGGGGTCGGAACCAACAGGGCCGACAGGTTGAGTGTGTTGGTGGGGTCCTCAACGGGGAGGGCTTCGAGCAAAGACGCGTCGCCGATGATGTCATCAAGGGAACGGGCACCCAGCTCGGCGAGTAACTCGCGAACTTCCTGGGCCACGTACTCGAAGAACGTTTCCACGAATTCCGGCTTACCCGTGAACCTCTTTCGAAGTTCGGGATTCTGTGTCGCGATACCGACCGGACACGTGTCCAAATGGCACACGCGCATCATGATGCACCCTGATACGACCAGCGGGGCGGTGGCGAAGCCGTATTCCTCGGCACCCAAAAGGGCCGCGATAATCACGTCTCGACCCGTCTTGAGCTGACCGTCCACCTGAAGGACGACCCTTGACCGAAGGCCGTTGGCCGCCAACGTCTGGTGCGTTTCGGCGAGACCTATCTCCCATGGCGTTCCGGCGTGCTTGAGCGACGTCAACGGCGCCGCACCGGTGCCGCCGTCGTGCCCGGAAATCAGGATGACGTCAGCATGAGCCTTGGCAACTCCGGCAGCGATCGTGCCGACGCCCTGTTCGCTCACCAGCTTGACGTGGATGCGCGCCTGTTCGTTCGCATTCTTAAGGTCGTAAATCAGCTGTTTGAGGTCTTCGATCGAATAGATGTCGTGGTGCGGTGGCGGTGAGATGAGGCCGACGCCGGGCGTGGAGTGACGAGTCTTGGCAATCCAGGGGTAGACCTTGGAGCCCGGAAGTTGGCCGCCCTCTCCGGGCTTGGCGCCTTGAGCCATCTTGATTTGGATGTCATCGGCGTTGACCAGGTAACGCGACGTCACGCCGAAGCGTCCGGATGCGACCTGCTTGATAGACGAACGACGGTTCCACTTTGGGTCCGAGACGTCAAAACGATCTTCGTCTTCGCCTCCCTCACCAGTGTTGGATTTACCGCCGAGACGGTTCATCGCGATTGCCAGCGTTTCGTGCGCTTCACCGGAGATTGATCCGTAGCTCATCGCGCCCGTTTGGAAACGCTTGAGGATGTCCGTGACGGGTTCGACTTCCGAAATGTCAATCGGTGTGCGGTTGCGACGTAACCTCAGTCGGCTGCGTAACGTGAGGCCTCCGTCTGTCTGATCGTTGACGGCTTCGGTGTACTGCTTAAAAATGTCGAAACGCTTCTGCCGCGTGGCGTGTTGGAGCTTCTGCACCGTGCGCGGGTTGAACAAGTGGAGTTCGCCGTCGCGGCGCCACTGATACTCACCGCGGTTTCGGAGAGCCACCCTCTGCCCAGGATGGGTTCCGAATGCCTTTTGGTGTTGACGTAGGACGTCAACCGCTAGATGCTCGAGAGTCACGCCGCCCATGCGACTGGTGAACGAGGGGAAGTAACCGTCGAGAACCGATTGGTCCAGGCCGACCGCTTCGAAAAGCTGCGCACCGATGTAACTGGCCACCGTGGAGACACCCATTTTGGACATCACCTTCACGATGCCCTTGTTCAGGGCTTTGCCGTACTGGTACTTGGCGTCAAATGACGACGTGCCGCCGAGGGCGCCCGTCTCAACGAGATCGTCAATGGTTTCGAGGGCCAAGTAGGGGCACAGCGCGCTCGCTCCAAAACCGAGAACCAATGCGGCGTGATGCACCTCGCGCACCTCACCGGACTCAACCACCAGCGCGGCCTGGGTTCGTAGGTGCTGGTCCACGAGGAAGTGATGAACCGCGGACACGGCCAAAAGGCAGGGAATTGGCGCGTGACGTGCATCAACTGCGCGATCGGACAG
>CAWUMA010000129.1:0-2636 GCA_963923835.1 uncultured bacterium | reverse complement strand
CGTGCGGCTCTCGTCGTCGCCCACGCTCATCACGTCGAGAGCCTTACCGGCGACCACGCACACCACCACACACAGAACCACGTAGGGCAGAATCATGCGCACCGCGTGCCAGTCGGCACTGGCCAGAGACCCGAGCAACCAGATGTAGACGCGCGCGATGGCCTGTGACGAGGATTGCTGCAAGAAGGTTTGAGCACTCGTGAGTAGTGACGACACCGCGACTCCGGCGAGGACGAGGGTCGACGCCGACGCGCCACGCGAGCGCCCGCCCACGATCCACGTCAGGCCCACGGCACCCATCGAGCCGGCGAAGGCGAGAAGTGGTGTCCAGGTCGGCGTGGACGCGTCGAAACCCTGGCCGACGATGGCGATGGTGGCACCCAGCCCCGCCCCCGCCGCCACGCCCAGCAAATAAGGGTCGGCCAGAGGGTTACGAAAGACGCCCTGGTAGGAACCACCGGCGACCGCCAGCATCGCCCCCGCCAACAGGCCGAGCACCAGCCGGGGCGCGCGCAACTGCCACAAGATCGTCGACTCCAAGGGCGTCAGTGTGGAGTGGCCGAGACCTAAGTGGCTTCCCAGATCACCGAGGACTCTTCCCCACCCGAGCGGCGTCGGTCCCACGGCGAGACCCATCACGACCGCCAGCAAGAGGGCGGCCGTGAAGCTCGCCGTCACGATGACGACGCGGCGGGTGGACAGAAGAGCCGACATCGGACCTAGCGAAGAGCCACGTTCAACGCCACCGCGGCCGCGAGTTGATCCATCAACGTGCCGAGCAATGGGCCCCAGGTCGACGCCAGGGTGTCGTTCAGGGCCAGGATGTGATGACCGCGCACCGCGTCCAGATGTGACCAACCCGGACGGGCAGCCACGGTCGTCGCGTTGGCGCCACAGCACACGGTGTCAGCCAGGACCACGAGCGTGGGATTGGCCGAGAGGATGTACTCCTGATTGAGCTGGGGGTAACCCGCGTCGGCCGACGTGGCCGGTGCGTCGGCGATGTTGGTGACGCCGAGTCGCGCCAGCAACGAGCCAACGAACGTCGCACTGGTGGCCGAGTAGAAGGTCGGGTCGAGTTCGTAGTACACGCGGACGTCGGATGTGCGGTGCGCGGGCACGAGTCTCACGTCGGCCGCGATGCGGTCACGAAGTCGGTTCACCAGAGCGGTCGCCTGCGCCGCGTGACCGGTCAATCGTCCGAGTTGGCGCATCTGACCGAAGGCCTGATCGAGTGTCGAGGGAGCGTCCTGCTCGATAACCGGAACCCCGAGGGCGCGCAACTTCTCCTTCACCGAGTTCGCGTTGTACGAAATCACCACGAGGTCGGGGCGGTGCGACGTGCGCCCCGGGGCGCTCGGACAAATACCGGCGATGGCCTCGGCGCTCGGGCTGAAGGCGTCGATCCGGGTGGAGGGGAGTTTGCCGGCCGGCCAGGTTGCGTCGCGGTCCACGGCCTTCACCTGGGGTCCCGCACCGATGGCGAACAGAGTCTGGGTCGCCGACGGAGAGAGCGACACGATGCAGGACACGCCCGTGGGGGCGGCTCCCACCGAGGTCACGGGTGCCAGCAGGCTGATCAGCAGCCCCGACACCAGTAGAGCGATACGACGTTTCACGTGTTCTCCTTTCCTCGTAGGGGAAGGGAGGGCGACGGCGTCAGCCGATCGACCGCTCTTAACCTCGAGAGCTGTCTGTCAAACACTCCGCCGCAGGCGACCTGGCTCGTGGCAATGCCACTCACAGTTGCGGGACAGCGTCGGATTCGCACCGACTTCGCTGCCGCGGAGCAGAAACGACACTAGTGCGCCGGCGCGACCGGCGCCGGAGTCAGCGGCCCAGCAAACGGGCGAGAATCCCCTTGGGTTTCACCGCCGGCAGTGCCGAATTGCCGGTCTCGGCACACTGGCAACGATCGGCCGGAGCCACCCCGGCGAGCGCCTCTTCAATGTGCTGGCCGCACCCGCTCCAGGTCGGCTTGCCACAGGTCGGGCAGGTCACTTTGCTGCACATAGCAACTCCTTTTCCTTCACCAGTGTGCCAGATGCGCAGCCCGGGGTCGCGTGAACCCCGACGGCCACGTCTCGGCTCAGGCGAAGAATCGCATGGGCCACGGCTTGGGGTCGACTCCACAGCGACAAGTGACCCGCACCGGCGAGCAGGACCGGTTCACCTGCCCGGAGTCTGCGCGCCGTCACGAAGGAGGCGGTGGGTGAATAGGAACTGTCGTCACGGCCGAAAACGACGAGTGTCGGAATGTGCAAACGACCCACCTCGCGGAGTTGGGCCGGTGTAACACCGACGATGGGACGCGAAGAGATGCTCTGCAGAGCAGATTGCGCACCGCGAACTTCGAGAGGTCGACGAATCATCGCCAGCACCTGAGGCGTCACCGGAGGGCACTGCGAACCGCAGGCCGTGTGGAAGGCCGTGGACAAGAACCAGTCGTTACGCACCGCGAATCGATAGAGCGCGGTGCGGTAGGGATCGGGCACCCAGTCGAAGAGGCCCGTACCGGGATACGACACGCTGAGCCCGTCGCCGTCGAGGAAGACGAGACCGGCCGCCGTGTGAGGATGATCGAGCACGAAGCGCGCGATGACACCGGCCCCGAGTGAGTGCCCGACCAGAACGGG
>CAWUMA010000128.1:0-2641 GCA_963923835.1 uncultured bacterium | reverse complement strand
GCGCGGGCCCTGTACCGCTCGCGGAACCGGTAGTGGCCGTCCGCTACGGATTCCGCCGCCGCGGGGACGGCGACGACGAGAACGACCTCGAGGTTGAGGAACTTCTCGAACTGCTCGCCGACGACTTCATGGAGCACGGGGACCTCGACGAGGCGCTGGATCGCCTGTTGCGCGACGGCTTCACGACCAAGGACGGCCAGACCATCGAGGGTCTGCGCGAACTGCTCGAGCGCACGCGTCGACGCCGGCGCGAACTCGAACAACAGATCGACCCCGAAGGCGCCCTCGCCCAGTACGAGGAGTGGATGGCGCGCATCGAGGAGATGGAGAACGAGGAGCTCGACGCCCTGCTCGCCGAGGCCCAGGAGTCGGGTGACGAACGCCGCCTCGAGGTGACCAAGGATCTGGTCGACCAGAAGCGGCTGCAACAACAGATGATGGGGCCCCAGTTCAACGAACTCCTCGACGGCTACCGCAACTACGACTTCGTCTCGAGTGAGGCGCGCGAATCCTTCGAAGAGATGATGGAAGAACTACGCCGCGAGGTGCTCGAGACGTACTTCCAGCAGTCGAAGGAGTTCTTCGAGAACCCCGACCCCGAGGTTCTCCAGCGTCTGCGCGACATGATGGACGCTCTTTCGAAGATGATCGAGCAGGACCGCGCCGGCGAACCCCTCGACCCGAGTTTCGAGAACTTCATGGAACGCTTCGGCGACTTCTTCCCCGGGGCCGAGAGCCTCGAGGACGTCCTGCGCCAGATGGCCGAGAACGCCCAGGCGGCCGAGGCGATGTTCAACTCCCTGTCGCCCGAGCAGCAGGCCACCCTGCGCTCGACGTTCTCGTCGATGTTGAACGACATGGACCTCAACTTCTCTTTGAACCGTCTGATGGGCAACCTGCGTCAGGCTCTGCCCGAGATGGACTGGAGCCCCTCGGGCCGGGCCCGGGGCAACCAGGGCGGGCGTTTTTCCAACATGGCCGAGGCGGCCAACCAGCGCAGCCGGCTGCAGGACCTCGAGGAGATGCTCGGGGGAGGCCCCGCGGCCCGGGCCCTGCCCGAAATCGACATCGACGCGGTGCGTCGGGACCTCGGCGATGACGCGGCGCGCCACGTCGAACGCCTGCAAAAGGCCGTCAAGGGACTCGCCGACAAGGGCTTCGTGGACCGCCACGGCAACCGGACCGAACTGACCGCCAAGGGCATCCGCCAGGTGGGGTCGTCGGCCCTCAAGGAGATCTTCGCCCAGCTGCGACACTCGCCGGCTCTGGGCGCGCACCGCGAAGCCTCGGTGTCGCGCGGGGGAGACCGCGAAGAGACCTCGAAGCCGTGGCAGCCCGGTGAGCCCGTATCGCTACACCTCGGTAAGACCCTGCGCAACGCCGTGATGCGTCAGGGTCCGGGCACGCCCGTGCGCCTGCACCCCGATGACTTCGAGGTCGAGGAGTACGAGTCGACCCGTAAGGCCGCAACGGTCTTTGCCATCGACCTTTCGTTGTCGATGGCCATGCGATCGAACCTGGTGCCCGCGAAGAAGATGGTGCTGGCGCTGACCTCACTCATCCGCTCGAAGTTCCCCCGCGACTTCGTGGCCGTGGTGGGATTTGGCCTGACGGCCTGCGAACTCGCCCTCGAGGACATCCCCGCTCTCACCATTGACTACAACTACGGCACCAACCTCCAGCACGCCTTGGCCCTGAGCCGCCACCTGATGCGCCACGAGAAGGGTGAACGTCAGATCGTCGTGGTCACCGACGGTGAGCCGACTGCCCACCTGATGGACAGTGGTGAACCCCAGTTTGCGTGGCCCCCAGTTCATGAGACGTCGCAAAGGACGATGGCCGAAGTGCTACGTTGCACCAAGGCCGGCATCACCATCAACACTTTCGCCCTCGACATTGAGCGCAGCCAGTTCCCCTTCGTGGAGCAGATCGCCCGCGTGAACGGGGGCCGCACCTTCTACGTCGACGTCGACAATCTCGGGGCGTACGCCGTGGATGATTTCGTGAAGCACCGTAGGGCGGTCTAAATACCCTGACCAGAGGGTCTTTTGGCCCCGGATTTGACATTGTGTCGGGTGCTAGACAAAATGACACGGTTGTAACTACAGCCGTGGCACGAAAGCCGCGGTAAGGGGGAAATCACCATGGAATTGTTCGACGTGCTGAGTGGCCAGGAAGACCGTGGCTGGCAGGCCCGAGCTAACTGCATGGGTGTCGACCCCGACCTCTTCTTCCCCGAGCGTGGTGCCTCCACCCGTGAGGCCAAGGAAGTCTGCCGGGGCTGTGTCGTGCGCGAGGACTGCCTCGAGTACGCGCTGGCCAACGGCGAGAAGTTCGGTATCTGGGGCGGGATGAGCGAGCGTGAGCGCCGCCGCCTGCGCCGGGCGCGCGCCATCGAGCGCCGCTCCCAGGCCGGCTGATCTACAGCCGAGACTCGATCGTCGTCGAGGGGCTGAGTCCCAGCTGAGACCAGCGCGACGGGTCTTCTCGTTGTAGCAGCGCGTCGGGAATTAGCCCCACCAGTTCGCAACGGACAATTTCTTCGTCGGGGCCCAACGCGCCCACGAGGGCGTCGTACACGGCGGAGGGCGGCGTCGCGCGCCAGTCGATCAGGTTGCAACTGACCTGCACGGTGTCACCG
>CAWUMA010000127.1:0-2691 GCA_963923835.1 uncultured bacterium | reverse complement strand
GACTACTCGGGCGTCGAGGACTTCAAGCGGCGCGTCGTGCGCGACCTACGCGGCCACGGTTTCGACCTGCGCCTCGCCCTCGACGACGACCCGAAGAACCACGCGATGTACATCGGCGAGTCCGTGCCGTGTATCTACATCCACTCGGGCTACTACCTCTAAGCGAGCGCGGCGAGCACTTCTCGGGCGGCTCGACGGCCCGAACCGATGCTGGCCGGAATCCCCACCCCGTCGTACGCGTTGCCGGCGAGGGCGACGCCCACGCCGCGGGCCGCCTCCTTCGCGCGCTCGACCAGTTCGTCGTGACCGACCTCGTACTGGGGTAGCCCCGCGGGCCAGCGCTGCACGCGCCACTCGAGGGGCTCGACCGGGGCGCCGATGATGACCGACAACTCTCGCGCCACCCGCTCGGCCAGATCGTCGTCGGAGATGGTGACCCACCGGTCGTCGTCGATGCGTCCGACGTGAATCCGCAGCACGACGTCATCGTTCGTCGCGAGGTGGGGCCACTTGCGGTCGAGGAAGGTGACGGCCGTTGTCATGAAGGTGCCCCCGTCACGCCACGGAGTGCGCAGGGGGACGAGGATCCCCGTGCCCGTCGCCGGCAGACCGGTCGAGCGGGCGAGTCGCAGCGTGACCATCGCTGCGCCGGCCGTGCGCACGCGGGCGAGTAGCGCCACGGCGGGCAGGTCGCTGAGCAGGCGAGCCGTCGCCGCGGCCGGTGTGGCGAGAATCACCGCGTCCGCGGGCGTCGTGGTGGTGTCGGTGTCGACGCGCCAGGGACGGTCCTCGGGCACCCGTCGCAACCGGGTGACGGTGACACCCGGGCGCAGCACCACACCGCGTCGGGTGAGTTCGTCGACCAGTCGCGCGGGCAACGAACCGGTGCCACCGCGCAGAGCAAAGAAGGCCGGGCCACTGGGTCGGCTCGCACTCACGGGCCCCGGGTTGGCGGGACCACCCGTGCCGATTTCTTTGAGCAACGATCCACCCCGTCGGGCCGCTTCGAGGAGGGCCGGAAAGACCGAGCGGGCCGAGAGCTCGTCCACACGGCCGGCTTGGATACCGCCGATCATCGGCTCAATGAATTGGTAGGTCAGTTCATTGCCGAGTTTGGCGCGCGTGATCTCACCGATGGTGGCGTCCTCGCCCGGATGAAACCGGTGGGGGAAGTGGAAATCGCGCCACGCGGCCCACTTCGAGCGCCACGTCAGACCCGGTACGTCACGAATCTGCGACGGGTGGGTGGGCACCCCGAGCACGAGGCCTTCGGGCAGCGCGCACAAGCGGCCGCGCAGGTAGAGCCACGCTCCACTCGCGGCGATGGGTTCGAGGTCGGCCTCCTGGCCGAGGTCGCGCACGAGGTCGACGACTTCGGGGCGTCGCGCCAGGAAGCCGTCGGCCCCGAGGTCGAGGGTGCGTCCGGCGAACTCCGCGGTGGCCAACGATCCGCCCCAGCGCGTCTGGGATTCGATGACTTCGACCCGCGGCGTGTGGGGACCGGGACCGGCCGCGCCCCCGGTGAGTTCGTAGGCGGCGGCCAGACCGGCGATGCCACCACCGATCACCACCACCGAGGACGTGGTCATTGCGCGGTGCGGGCCACCAGGTCGGCGAGAACCGCCACGAACTCAGGGTCGTCGTTGAGCGAGCGGGTGCGCCACAGACCCAGTCCGATGTCGTCGGCCACGGCGCGCGCCTCGATGTCGATGTCGTAGAGGACCTCGAGGTGGTCGGAGACGAAGCCGATGGGGCACGACACGATGTCAGTCACGCCGGACGCCCGCTTGGCGCGCAACACGTCGAGGATGTCCGGTCCGATCCAGGGCTCGGGGGTGCGTCCGGCCGACTGCCACGCCAGGTCCCAGGTGTCCACCCCGGCGAGGTCGGCGGCGCGCCGGGCGCTCTCGCGGAGCTGGTCGGGGTAGGTGTCACCGTTCAGCAGAATCTTCTCGGGCAGCGAGTGAGCCGAGAACAGCACCTCGGTGGTCGACCGGTTCTCGTCGGGCACGCGGGCCAGGGCCTCGCGGACGCGACCGGCGATCAGTTTCAAGAATCCCGGCTCGTCCCACCACGCACCGATGGCTCGAAAGTCAATGTCCGGCCCGAGCGCCTCGCGGGCGCGGCTCATGTATTCGTCGGTGGAGCGCGATGATGAGTGGGGGGCGAGTACCAGTCCCACCACCGTGGTGAAACCGTCGGCGACGAAGGTGGCCGCGGCCTCTTCGAGCAGCGGTGGCTCGTACTTGGAACCGAAGCGCACGTCGAATTCGCCCGGGGCGATTTTTTCGAGGCTGGCCGCGATGCCGGCCACCTGGGCCGCCGTGCGTTGGGCCAGCGGGGAGATGCCCCCGATGGCCTGGTAGCGGCGGGTGAGGTCGTCCAACAACTCCGGGGTTGGCGGGCGGCCGTGGCGGATGCGCGTGTAGTAGGCCTCGATGTCGGCCGGGGTGGTCGGCGTGCCGTACGCCATCACGAGAACTCCGGTGGTCATCGCACTCCCGCCTTTCCTTCGTCGTGCACGAGTCGCACGACGGCTTCGAGCACCGCGGGGTCCGTCTGGGGGAGGACGCCGTGGCCCAGGTTGAAAATGTGTCCGGCCTCGGAGCCCGCGCGCGCGAGCACCTCACGGGTGGCCTCGAGCGCGAGGTCCACGCCACCGAGACAGCGCGCCGGGTCGAGGTTGCCCTG
>CAWUMA010000126.1:0-2700 GCA_963923835.1 uncultured bacterium | reverse complement strand
CCGAACTCGCCGCCCACCTCTCCCAAGAGTCGGGCTGGACCGTGGCCACGGGAACTCTGTCGGGCGTGGGTTCCTCGACGGGCACGTTCAGCGCGACCCAGTGGCGTCAGGACCTCGCCACCATCATCGGCGCCGTCTCGACAACCGACCGTCGCGTCTCTCTGGCGGGATTTGGTTTCGGAGGGGCGCTCTCTCTGGCGGTGGCCGCCGCCGATGAGGAGATCCGTGGTGTGGCCACCTTCGCCGCGCCGGCCTACATGGATGCGTGGTGTGGTGACCCCGCCACCTTCCGAGCGGCGGTGCTGGCCGCGGGCGTGGTCTCCGATGAAAAGGACCTGCTCAGTGCGGACAAACTCTGCGAGGACGTCACATTGATCGACCCCCTCGCGGCGATTGCGACCATTCCGCCGCGGCGGCTGCTCATCGGTCACGGGGCCGATGACATCGAGGTGCCGCCGAGCGACGCGCGAGCCCTCGTGGCCGCGGCCGATGGCCGGGCCGAGTTGCGAATTATCAACGGCGCGGGCCACCAGTTGCGGGCCGACCCGCGCATGGTGGCGACCCTGCTGGGTTGGCTAGATCGTCACCGCTGACAGGGCGTCGTCGAGACGTCGGCGCAGCGACTGGGCCGCCTGTTTGGGGTTAGACGATTCGGTGAGGAAGCGAACGACCACGAAGTGGCGCAGGCCGGCGTGCACCAGCGAGGTCACGTTCTCGTCGGTGACGCCGCCGGTCACGAACACGGGTCGGTCACTGCGGGTCGTGGAAGCAACGGCGTAGTCGAGCCCCGTGCCGGGGCGTCCCGGTTTGGTGGGAGTGGGAACAATCGGCCCGGCCGACAGGTAGGTGGCGGCCTGGGGAAGCGCCGCGTCGAACTCTCCCGTGGAGTGCGTGGAGAGGCCCACGATGGCATCGGGGCCGAGCACCTCGCGACAGTGCGCCACGCTCAGGTCGTCCTGGCCTACGTGGACGCCGTCAGCACCCACCGTCATGGCGATGGCCGGGTCGTCATTGACGATGAAGGGAACCCCGAGGTCGGCACACACCGGAACGAGCCGTCGCGCGGCGGCCGTGATGGTCTCGTCATCCGCATCTTTTTCGCGAAGCTGGACGATGTCGACGCCCCCGGTGACGCAGTCGCGCACGAACCCTTCGAGGTCGTCACGAATCGGCACGCACAAATAGAGGCGGCGTTGTGACAGGTCGAACACACCTCCACCCTAGAGAGCGTGCGTCCCCGCTCCGGTGGGGCAGAATGGCTCCGTGCAGATTCCCGCCAAGACCGAGTACGCCATCCGTGCGTTGCTGACCTTGGCGGCGAGCGACCGCTCGGTGAGTGCGGAACATCTCGCCGAGGAACAAGGACTACCGGCCAAGTTTCTCGGGGCGATTCTGTCGGATTTGCGCCGCGGCGGACTGGTGACGAGCCAGCGCGGCCCCGACGGAGGCTTCCGGCTGGCGAAAGACCCGGACACCATCGCCATCGCCGACGTCTTGCGGATGGTGAGCGGTCCGATGGCGGGCGTGCGTGGCATGCGCCCCGAGACGTTGGACTACACGGGTGAGGCCACCCACTTGCGTGACGTGTGGGTCGCCGTGCGCGGTGCCCTGCGTGAGGTGCTCGAGCACGTGACCCTTGGTCAGGTGCTGCGAGGCGATCTTCCGCTTGCCGTCACCCGATTCACGGACGACCCCGACGCGTGGATTACGCGCGTCGTGTGATTCGCGTCTACACCGACGGGTCGTGCCGGGGGAATCCCGGGCCGGGAGGCTGGGCGTGGGCCGCGGGGGTGGACGACTTCGCGAGTGGCTGCGAGGCGCACACCACCAACCAGCGAATGGAACTCCGCGCCGTCATCGAGGCACTGCAATCGCACGAGGGTGACATCGAGATTGTCAGCGACTCGAACTACGTGGTGAAGTGCTTTCACGACCGGTGGTGGGCCGGCTGGCAGAGGCGCGGGTGGAAGAACTCCCAGGGTCAAGCGGTCGCCAACCGTGATTTGTGGGAGACCCTGTTGCCTCTCGCTCTCGATGAAAGTCGCGCCGTCACTTTCACCTGGGTCAAGGGCCACTCCGGGGATCCCATGAACGACTTCGTCGATTCACTCGCCACGCAAGCGGCCGACGAACAGCGCCCCGCTCGGTCGTAAACGGTTCAGCCCGCACCCCTAAACTGCCCCAGGGGTCCGGAAAGGAATCAACCGTGTCAGACCAGGTGCAGCAGTTCGATGTCGTCATCATCGGGGGCGGGCCTGGCGGGTACGCCGCCGCCCTCTACGCCGCCGCCGCGGGCCTCAACGTGGCCCTCGTCGAGCGTGACAAGGTCGGTGGCACCTGCCTGCACCGCGGCTGTGTTCCCGCCAAGGAGTTCCTGGAGACGGCCCACGTGCGCCGCACGCTGAATCACTCCGCCGAGTTCGGCATCACCGCCAAGGGCGTCGACGTCGACTTCGCCGTAAGCCAGAACCGCAAGAACGAAATCGTCGACCGCCTCTTCAAGGGCCTGTCGGGTCTCATCAAGGGCCGCAAGGTCACCATCTTCGAGGGCACCGGCCAACTCGGCGCCGACCTCACGGTCACGGTCCTTGACGGCGCTGACGCCGGAGTCGTGGCCAAGGGTAAGGACGTCATCCTCGCCGCCGGCTCCGTGCCGCGCACCCTGCCGGGCTTCGACGTCGACGGCAAGGTCGTCGTGAC
>CAWUMA010000125.1:0-2700 GCA_963923835.1 uncultured bacterium | reverse complement strand
CGTTCGACCATCATCACGCCCGGTGAGCGCATCGTAATTCCCTGATTTGTTGGGCATTTGGCTGTACCGTGGAGAAGTGCGGTGTCCATTTTGTTCGGTGGATGACGATCGCGTAGTCGATTCTCGGCTGGCTGAGGATGGCGTTGCTATTCGGCGTCGTCGTGAATGCGCTGCGTGTGGTCGGCGTTACACCACATTTGAGCGCATCGAAGAGGTTCCCCTCATGGTCGTGAAGCGATCCGGGGACCGGGAGGCTTTCGATCGAGCCAAATTGACTTCCGGAGTCCAATCGGCCTGCAAGAACCGACCGGTCGACGAAGCGGCAATCGAATCCATTGTCTCGCAGGTTGAAGAAGCCGTGCGTCTCCTCGGCACGACGGTGTCGAGCGAGGAGATTGGCAAAGCAACCCTTGAGGCTCTGCGAGCGGTCGACGAGGTGGCCTACGTGCGCTTTGCGTCGGTCTACAAGGGATTCGACGAAGCCAAGGACTTCACACGAGAAGTAGGCGACCTCGTCAAGACCACCGCGCCGAAACCTCGTCGATAACGTGCGCCTGTTGGACCTCGAGCCACGCTCCGTTGTTGCTGTGTACGCCCACCCGGACGACGCCGACGTCGCGGCCGGCGGACTGTTGGCGCGCTGGGCCAAGGCGGGTGCCGAGGTGCATCTCGTGGTGGTGTGTGACGGCGCCAAAGGATCTCACGCTCCCTCAGCCCAAGGAACGGAGATTCGGGCGGTCCGACGGGCCGAGCTGGAGCAGGCCTCGGCGCTGCTGGGATTGACCAGCGTTCGGTGCCTCGAACATTCAGACGGGGACATTGTCAATGATGACGCTCTGCGGTCCGAACTGGTCGGTGTGGTGCGTGCCCTGCGGCCCGAGGTGGTGCTCGGTCCCGACCCCACGGCCGTGTTCTTCGGTGGCGCCTACATCAATCACCGTGACCACCGCGAGACGGGGTGGGCGCTGCTCGATGCAGTAGCCCCGGCGGCGGCGATGCCGCTGTACTTCCCCGAGCAAGGGCCAGCTCACGCCGTGAGGAACCTACTTCTGTCTGGCACACACGAGCCTGACGTGGTTGCGAATATCTCGTCAGTGATCGATCAAAAAGTGTCGGCCGTACTGGCTCATGCCAGTCAAATCGAGGGCGACCACTCCGCGGTAGCCGAAGTGGTTCGCGCCCGGGCCCAGCAGGTCGGTCGAGAGGTCGGAGTGAGTTTTGGCGAGGCCTTTCGTAGTGTCGAACTCACCTTCTAGGCCGACGGTCGATCAAGCTCCCATCCTCCATATCGACTTGGACGCCTTCTTTGCGTCCGTTGAAATCCTCGACAACCCCTCGCTCGCGACCCAGCCAGTGGCGGTCGGTGGCAGCGGGGACCGGGGGGTGGTGGCGAGCGCCAACTACGAAGCGCGACGCTTCGGGGTGCGTTCGGGTATGTCGAGCGCGATGGCCCGTCGTCGTTGTCCGTCGTTGGTGATGTTGCCGGGTCGATTCGACCGTTATGAGGAGTATTCATCCCGTTTTCACGACATTGTGCGTGACGTCACGCCTGTCTTTGAGCCTCTCGGTCTCGATGAGGTGTTCTGCGAACTCCGAGGCCTTCGGCGACTTCGTGATGATTCAGTGGGTATCGGTGAGGACCTGCGCGATCGTCTGTTCCGAGAATTGGGTCTTCGAAGTGGCGTCGGGGTCGCGCGCAACAAGCTGTTTGCGAAGCTCGCATCCAAGGCCGCGAAACCTCGGACCGACTCCGGTCGCGTCGAGGAGGGCCGGGGTGTGGTGTGGGTATCGCCTGAGATGGAGAAGCAGTGGCTTGACGAACTAGGTGTCCGGGCTCTGTGGGGGGTCGGACCAGCCACCGCGGCCAAACTGGAGTCACTCGGCCTGGTGAAGGTCAAAGACCTGGCCCGGGTCGATGAAGCATCTCTCGCGCGGCACCTGGGTCCCTCACTGGCCGGAACATTGATCGGGTTCGCCCGGGGTCATGACCCCCGCGAGGTGGAGAGCGAGCGACGAGCCAAATCCATCGGCCACGAGGAGACGTTCGCGCGGTCCCTCCTCGGGGCTGATGAAATCTCCGCGGAGTTACGTGGTCACGCCGGAGTCGTCGCCCGGGCCCTGCGGGCACAGGGGATCGTCGCCAAGCGCCTGAGCGTCATCGTCCGGTACGACGACCTCACCCAGGTGAGTCGGTCGCAGACCCTGCCCTTTGGCATCGACGACGATCAGGCCATTCACGCGGTGGCTGATGCGCTCGTGGCCTCGCTGGTGGGTGGCCGTTCGATTCGCCTCCTGGGGTTGCATGTCTCGGTCTTCGTGGAGCGCGATGAGAATCCCGTCCAACTGGCCTTTGACATGAGCGCAACCCCCGGAACACCAGAAGAGGATCCCGTGGCACTGTCGAGACGACGCCAGACCAACTTTGACGCCCTGCGTGACGCTATCGACGAAGTTCGCACTCGCTTTGGTGCCGAAGCCGTGGGAACGGCAGGCGAACTGGGGTCGGACGGACTAACGGTCGAGCGTCAACGTGGCTCTCACGCTTTCGGCCCCGAGGCTGCTGAGTCGTGAGGCTCGTGCCGTGGGCGGTAGAGTAGTAACTTCCGGCGGCGTGGCCGAGCGGTTAGGCAGGGGCCTGCAAAGCCCCGTAGTCCGGTTCGACTCCGGACGCCGCCTCCAGAATCACCCCGGCCGTGGTGC
>CAWUMA010000124.1:0-2723 GCA_963923835.1 uncultured bacterium | reverse complement strand
AGGGGGCGAACTTCCACCTCGGGCTGGTGCATGTCCAGCGCGAAGTACGAGATGCCCTGGTGCTTGGGCAGGTCGGGTGAGGTGCGGGCGATCAGCATGCCGAAGTCGGCGAACTGACCGGCCGAGGTCCACACCTTCTGACCGCTGAAGACCCACTCGTCGCCGTCCTTCGTGGCGCGCGTCGTCAGGCTCGCGAGGTCCGAACCCGCACCAGGCTCACTGAACAGCTGGCACCAGCCCCGCTGTCCGGTCACGATGTCGCGAACGTAGGTCTCGATCTGTTCGGGCGTGCCGTGGTCGGCGATGGTGGGAGCGGCGAGCAAGATGCCCAACCCGTCGGGGGCGCCCATGGCTCCGAACTCGTTGATCATGGCCCCGATACGCGCGGCCGTGGCCCGGCTGACGCCGCGACCGTAGGCGTGGGTGGGCAGAGTGGGGGCGGCCCAGCCGGCCAGACCCAACTTCTCCCACCACTGCGCGACCGTCAGGTCGGGATTCCAGTTGTCCTCCAGGAATGAACGCAGTTCTTCGAGAATCGCGTCGTCGTTGGCGGAAACATCAGACATGGGAACCTCCAGGGGGAATCGGGTTCAGTGTACGGCGTTCGGGGATTCGGCTCCGACGAAGACTTCCTCCGCGATGAGCCGGGCGCGGGCCTGGCGGTGACGCCAAATGACCAGCATCACGACGACCAGGTTGGAAGTCATGGCGAAGGTGGTCGCGATGAAGGCCGACCACAGGTGCTGGGGCCAGTAGTAGGCCAGCCAGAGCAGGCAACCCAGAGTGCCGAGCCACCAGGAGGCGGCCGACACGCCCGAGGCGTCTTCCGTGCGAATCAATTCAACGATCTGCGGCAAACGAGTCACGGTCATGGCGATGGAGGTACCGAGCACTCCCCCGCGCCATCCCCAAATCGCAATGGGCAACGCGACGGTGACCGCTAGAAAAAGAGTTGCTCCCACAACCTCGCGCGACTTCTCCCACGGCGAGAGCCGGAAATAAATAAAGGCCTGCATCGGAACAAGGGTGCCCGAGCCCATTGCCACCTGCCAGGAGTGGGCTCCCCAAGCGCCATACGAGATCCAGAACACGCTGAGCCACAAGAAGAGGGTCCACGTGGCGACAGAAATACCCTCCACGCCGATGCGCAACACCCGGTTGAACTGGGCGATGGTGCCGATGAACCCCAACGTGACGGCAATCCAGCCCAGAGTCTGGGCGAGGACGTCGTTGGCCATTGATTCAGGCTACTGGGGCGACCAGTCCTATCGGCGTCGGTTCGCGGCCGAAATGACTGCTTCGAGTGAGGCGTCGAGGATGGACGACGACATACCCACACCCCACCACGCGTGGCCGTCGGCGTCTTCGGCCTCGACGTACGCCACGGCTGACGCACCCGCACCCGCGGTGAGGGCGTGCTCGTGGTAGTCGCGCACCGAGAAGGTCACGTCGATTTCGTCGCGCAGACCCGACATCAGGGCGTCGATGGGACCATTGCCCTCGCCCTTGATCGTCACGTGCTGGCCGTTGACCAGCAACTGGGCGAAAATGCGCGTGGTGCCGTGGTCGGCCGATACCTCGGAAGAGAGCAACTGAATCTTGGGATTCTCCGGCTGATACGTCGTGGTGAAGACGTCCCAGATTTCGGTGGGTGAAATCTCGGTACCCGACTGCTCGGTGATCTCCTGGACCCGCTTGGAGAACTCTTGCTGCATCGACCGGGGCAGGTTGAGGCCGTGTTCGTGCTCGAGCACGTAGGCCACGCCCCCCTTGCCCGACTGGGAGTTGACCCGGATGATGGCCTCGTAGGTGCGTCCCGTGTGCTTGGGGTCAATCGGCAGGTACGGCACTTCCCAGAACTCGTAGGAGTCACCGATGGCGGCCATGCCCTTTTTGATGGCGTCTTGGTGTGATCCCGAGAAAGCCGTGTAGACCAACTCCCCGACGTAGGGGTGACGCACGTGAATCGGCAGGCGGTTGGCCACCTCGGCCACGTGGCGCGACTTATCGATGTCGGAGATGTCGAGCTCGGGGTCAACGCCCTGGCTGAACAGGTTGAGCGCCAACGTGATGACGTCCACGTTGCCGGTGCGTTCCCCATTGCCAAAGAGCGTCCCCTCCACCCGGTCGGCGCCGGCGAGCACGCCGAGCTCGGCGGCGGCCACAGCTGTGCCGCGGTCGTTGTGAGGGTGCAACGACAACAAGATGGAGTCGCGGCGGTCAATGTGACGCAAGAACCACTCCACCGAGTCGGCGTAGAGGTTGGGCGTGTACATCTCCACGGTGGCCGGGAGGTTCAAGATCATGGGGTGATCGGGCGTCGGATTGATTACGGCAACAACCGCGTTACACACTTCGAGCGCGTAGTCCAACTCCGTGCCCGTGAAGCTCTCGGGTGAGTACTCGTAGTAGAAGTCGGTCTCAGGCTGCTCGGCCTCGAGTCTCTTGCACAACGTGGCCGCCTCGGTGGCAATCTCCGTGATGCCGGTCTTGTCCAAGCCGAAGACCACCCGACGCTGGAGCGTGGAGGTCGAGTTGTAGAAGTGGATGATGGCCCGGTGCGCACCACGCACCGATTCGTAGGTCCGACGTATCAAGTCCTCGCGGCACTGCGTCAACACCTGGATGGTGACGTCCTCGGGGATCAGGTTGTTCTCAATGATGTGACGCACGAAATCGAAGTCCGGTTGGCTCGCCGAGGGGAATCCGACCTCAATCTCTTT
>CAWUMA010000123.1:0-2757 GCA_963923835.1 uncultured bacterium | reverse complement strand
GGAGATGTGTATAAGAGACAGGTTGCCGGTGCCAAGAGGAACCTCCAGAATACGGTTGCCGATGTCACAACTCGCGGTTCCGCGCGAAGTACCGCCCACTCGCAGCACCCAGCGACCCGCGGGTACGTCATCGCGTTGCCCCGCGATTTCGGGAAAGATGAGACTCACGAGCTCATCCGAGCAACCATGAGTGCATCGAGTAACCCACGTCCGGAGGCTGGGCCGAACAGAAGCTCGGCGGCCCGCTCTTCTCCCACTTTCGCTCGAAGTCCGTCGAAAGCGTAGAACGCGCGCAGGGAAACCCGGCGGCCTTCGGGCCCCAACGAACCGGTCAATGCCATCGGGCGCAGGTCCGGGCTCAAACGGTCGGTTGCGGCGGGATGAGGGCGGTCGATCAGGATTCGAACCGGAAACCGGTCCAGTAGGGCAGCCGGTAAATCATCAGGTGATTCGACATTCGACGTCATCACGACGCTGAACTCGGGGCCGGGTTGCAACCACTCCCCCGTCTCGGGATTACGCCAGCGGGCTGACTCGGGAGAATCCGTCATGGCGAGCAAAGTCGACAGGGCGTCCCCGGAGGCTCTGTCAACCTCATCAACGACCAGTCGGTCGCCCCGACCGTCAGTTCCCCGCCACGCTCGGATTGCCGGACCTTCGATCCACTCCCAGCGGTCCGCACCTCGCGGCATCCACGTGCCGGTGATTTCAGCCGTGGTCAGATCCTCGGTGCAGACCAGCCGTTCGGCACGAACCCGGCTACCCGCGTACAGACCCGCGTGGGTCTTTCCGGTGCCCGGTGGCCCGTACAACAGGACACGTTTCAGTCCGGCCTCAAAAACGTCCGTCACATCACGCCAACAGTCTCGGTCAATCATGGAACCTCCTCGTCGAGGCTCTCAACGGTCGCATCGCGAACGATGCGCCAAAGAATTACCGGAGGGTGACCGAGC
Source organism: uncultured bacterium (assembly GCA_963923835.1). Classification (GTDB taxonomy): domain Bacteria; phylum Actinomycetota; class Acidimicrobiia; order Acidimicrobiales; family RAAP-2; genus RAAP-2. Next base: position 1,804 of record CAWUMA010000123.1, on the reverse strand, counting down.
GGGCCCCCGTCAAGAAAACGAGTTCATCGAAGGTTGTCGCAAATACCGCGTTTCCGGTGCCGCATGCCGCGTAGAGGACGGGAAAGTCTCTCAACGCCTCGTCAATGAGGACCGGGAGTGCCGCTGGCCAACCAACGGGCGAAACACCACCGATGGCCTGACCCGTCGCCGACCGGACCTCATCGGGGGTGGCCATGCGAACCGTATTGGCATTCATCACGGAACGAAGGACGTCCACGTCCGCTCGGAATGATCCGCTCTTGAGGAGAACGAAAGGTGTGTCGTCGGCCAGGAACACCAAACTGCTGGCTATTGCGCCCACTTCAACGCCGAGCGCCTCAGCGGCGTCACGGGCAGTCTTCGTGGACGCGTCGAATTGGCGGAACGGACCTTTCACCCCTCGGTCCATCAAGACACGAGCCACTCTTGCCGCGCTGGGATGGAAGTCCGCGGGTATCTCGATGGATTCGCTACTCACCGCCGAGATAGGCCCGCCGCACGCGATCGTCCGCGAGAAGGGCCGAGGCCGAGTCTTCGTAGAGCACGTCGCCACCTTCGAGAACGTAACCACGATCGGCGATACGAAGAGCTTGATTCGCGTTTTGCTCAACCAGGAGAACAGTCACACCCTGACTACGAATTGTCTCGATGATCTCAAAAATTGCTTCAATAATCTTGGGAGCAAGTCCGAGTGACGGTTCGTCGAGCAGAAGAAGCCGGGGTTGCGCCATCAACGCGCGGCCAATCGCCAGCATCTGTTGCTCGCCTCCCGACAAGGTGCCGCCCAACTGCTTACGACGCTCGTTCAGGATCGGGAACAAACTGAACACGGCGTCAAAATTCTGGGCTTCCTGACGCGAACGTCGGAACGCACCCATTTCCAGGTTCTCCACCACCGTCATCGTGGAGAAGATGCGGCGGCCCTCCGGAACGTGGCTGATACCCAAACTCACCATCTCGTGAGCCGGCAGTTTGGTGATGTCGCGGCCATCGAAGATAACCGAACCACGCGAAGGACGGTGGAGGCCCGACAGCGCCCGAAGGCTGGTCGTCTTTCCCGCGCCATTCGCCCCGAGCAGAGTGACGATCTCACCCGCCTCCACTTTCAGATTCAGGTTTCGAACAGCCGGAACCGCCCCGAACCGCACCTCCACGTCGCGAACCTCAAGCAACGGCGCCATTACTCATCGCCTCCACTAGCGCCACCGAGGTACGCCTCGACAACGGCCGGATTGTTTTGGATCTCCGTCGGACTTCCTTCGGCGATCACCTCGCCGAAGTTCAGAACGTACAAGCGCTCGGCCACGGACATCACGAGTTTCATGTCGTGCTCAATCAGCAGGATTGAAATCCCACGGTCCTGATTAATTTTCCTGAGAAGGCCGGCCAACTCGAGCTTCTCCGAAGGGTTGGTGCCGGCTGCGGGCTCGTCAACCAGGAGAACCTTGGGGTCGGTCGCGAGAGCGCGGGCAATCTCGAGACGGCGGCGGTCTCCGTACGGCAGCGACGAGGCCGTGGTGTTCAGTCGGTGGCTCAAGCCCACAAACTCCAGGAGCTCGACGGAGCGTTCGCTGGATTCGCGGTCCTCGCGACGCGATCGGGGCAAGGTGAGCATCGCCCCGATTGGACCGCCACGCTGGCGCGACTCAACGCCGACCTTCACATTCTCGAACGTGGTCAGGGCATTGAACATCCGACTCGTCTGGAACGTGCGTGCCACACCCTGGCGGGCAATGAGGTGGGGCTTGGTGCCCACCACGGGAAAACTCACACCGTCGTCCGGCGAGAGCGTGATTGAACCCTC
>CAWUMA010000122.1:0-2772 GCA_963923835.1 uncultured bacterium | reverse complement strand
GAGTTCCGGCCAGTTCGGCCAACCTGGGGCCGGGGTTTGACACCCTCGCCGTGGCGCTCTCGCTGTACGTCGAGGTCGAGATCGGGCCCGCGGACTCGTTCTCCATTTCAACCACCGGCGAAGGCGCGGGGCGATTTGATGACGAGAATCACCTGGCGGCTCAGATCGCGGCGGAACACCTCGGTCACCGTCGTTTTTCCCTCCGCGTCCACTCCGACATTCCTCTCTCACGCGGTTTGGGCTCGTCGGCCGCACTGGCCGTCGCCGCCGCGGCGGCGGTCGGTCACCCCTCTCCGTTGGCGGTAGGCACCCGCGTGGACGGCCACGCGGAAAATGCGGCGGCGTCGGTGCGCGGGGGCTTGGTGGTAGCCGCGGTCGACGGCGACGACATCACCGTGCGGCCTCTGCCCCTCGATCCCGTGTGGCGGTTCGTGGTGGTCATTCCCGAACAGGAGTTGGCGACGGCGGACGCACGAGCGGTCCTTCCGAGCAACGTTCCCTTTCGTGACGCGGTCCACAACCTGACGGCTCTGGGCCTTCTGGTGTCGGGCCTCGCGGACCACGGAGCCTTCGCTCGAGGGGCGATGGACGACTATTTGCACCAGCCCTACCGCGGCAAGTTGCTGCCCTTCGCCGACCCTCTCTTGGCGCGACTGCGCGAGGCGGGAGCCGCCGGATCGTGCTGGTCGGGCGCGGGCTCGACGATGTTGGGCCTGGCCACTCTCGAGCGTGCAGGTGACGTCGCCGGCGCCGCGTCGTCGTTTCTTAACGAACACGGAGTACCCGGAGTGGTGCGAATCTTGGAGGCGGACGGACAGGGTCTTCGGACGTGGTGAACACGGCTCGTCGGCGTACCGCCGAGGGCGTGGCGTTTCTCCTCGCGGGCGGATTCTTCATTCAGTGGTCCTCGGCGGTCATTCAGGCGGCGTTCACCGTTCTCGGACCGAGCGCGGCCAGCGCCTGGCGGGTGACGGTGGGGGCGATCGTGCTGTGCTGCGTCGTGCGACCCCGGGTGCGATCGTGGACCCGTGACCAGTGGATGGCCGCGGCGGCGTTGGGCCTCTCCACGATGCTGATGAATCAGTGTTTCTATCAATGCATCGCCCGAATTCCCCTCGGCGGCGCGGTGGCGATTGAGTACCTCGGGCCCTTCATGGTGGCCGCACTCGGTCGGCGAACCTGGCGGCACGGCGTCTTCGTTCTTCTCGCGGGCGCAGGGGTCATCGCCATCACCCGACCCGGTTCGGGTCTGAACGTTCTGGGGGTCCTTTTCGGATTGGGTAGTGGTCTTTTCTGGGCGCTGTACATGTTCGCCTCCGCCCGGGTCGGCCGCGCGACCCGTGGTTTCGAGGGCCTGGCGGTGTCGATGTCCATCGCGGCGGTGGTGTCGCTGCCGCTGTCACTGGGCCGCCTTCCCCAGGTGATGGATCATCCGTCGGTCCTCGGCCGGGTCGCTGTGGTGGCCCTCATGGCCATCGTTCTGGGCTTCGGCGCCGAGATGCAGGCCATGCGTCGTCTTCGCCCGGCGGTGGCGGGCGTGTTGATGGCTACCGAGCCGGCCATCGCCCTGCTCGTCGGCTGGATGCTTCTCGCGCAGGTCCCGACGTTCTGGGACGTGGTCGGCATTGTGGCCGTGGTCATTGCCGGCGCCGGGGTGACCTGGGACACGGACCCGGGCGATCTCGAGGTGCCTCAGTAGAATTACGAGGTGGCCGCGCCGCGCACCTTCTCTATTCGCACCTTTGGTTGCCAGATGAACGAGCACGACTCGGAACGTCTGGCCGGCCTGCTGGTCGCCGACGGCCTGGTGCCCGTGGAGGGTGACGAACCGGCCGACGTCGTCATTTTCAACACCTGCACCATCCGCGAGAACGCGGACCTCAAGCTCTACAGCGCTCTGGGCCACCTGAAGTCCCAGAAGGCCGAACGACCCGACATGCAGATCGCCGTCGGCGGGTGCATGGCCCAGAAGGATCGGGGCTCCATCGTGGAGCGAGCCGGCTGGGTGGACGTGGTCTTTGGCACCCACAACCTCCACGAAGCGCCCTCCCTTCTGCGACGCGCCGCCCTGGAGGGCCCGCAGGTCGCCGTCTACGACAGCCCCGACCCCGAAGCGGCCCGCGACATGGCGCCGGCACTGCACGCCGTGCGCGAGCTGCCCTGGTCGGCGTGGATGACCATTCAGACGGGGTGCGACAACACGTGCGCGTACTGCATCGTGCCGAGTGTGCGGGGTGGTGAAATCAGCCGACCCCTCGAGGACCTGTACGCCGAAGCGCGTCTGCTGGCCGAGTCCGGCGTCACTGAACTGACGGTGTTGGGTCAGAACGTGAACAGTTACGGCCGTGACATCACCGGACGACGCCCCCTCTTCGCCGACCTACTCCGGGGGCTCGGTGAAATTGACGGCATCGAGCGGATCCGCTTCACGAGTCCCCACCCCAAAGACCTGCGACCCGAAACCATCGCGGCGATGGCCGAAACCCCGGCCGTCTGCCCCCAGTTGCACCTGCCGTTGCAGTCGGGCTCGAACCGGGTGCTCAGTGCGATGCGGCGGGGTTACACCGCCGAGCGCTACCTCGAACGCCTCGCGTCGGCCCGCGCGGCCATCCCCGAGTTGCACGTCTCCACCGACCTCATCGTGGGATTCCCGGGGGAGAGCGACGCCGAATTCGACGAGACCCTCGCCGTGGTGGCCGAAGCCAACTTCGACCTTTCCTACACCTTCATCTTCTCGCCCCGAGAGGGAACCCGGGCGGCCGACATGGTGGA
>CAWUMA010000121.1:0-2788 GCA_963923835.1 uncultured bacterium | reverse complement strand
ATGGTGGTGGCGAACAATCCGTGGCTGCTCATCATCTTCCCCTTGATCGCGGGACCCGCCGGAAGTCTCGGCCAGATCATCTGGGAGTCGCTTCTCCAAGAAGAGGTCCCCACCGAATTGTTGGGTCGGGTGAGCTCGGTGGACTGGTTCGTCTCCCTTGGATTTCAACCCGTTGGCCTGGCGCTGGCGGGAACACTCTTCGACCGGTTCGGCATTCACACCTACTACCTGGTCACGGTGGCCGTTTCGGTTCCGCTCATCATCGCGGTGATGCTCAGCCCCCGCTCCAACGAGGTGGACGCGGGCCGCTAAGGCAGCGGCAGCTGCGGGGCCACGGCGTACGGCAAGCCCACCAACTTCGAGCCCTTGCGGGCCGATGGCGGAAAGATGAGATCGACGCGGAAGCTCCTGGTCTTGGCCTCCCCGCTGCGCCCGCCTCGAACCTCGACCCACTCGTCGCCCGACACGGCGTTGCGAACGTGAGCGACGAAGACCCACTGCTGGCGACGTTCCTTGACCCCGTCCACCACCACCGGGTCGCCTTCGCGCAGACCGTGCCACGTGGTCGAACGGTCGAGATTGGAGGTCGCCACGCATCCAGTGTGGCAGTGGGGCCACCCGATTCGTGTCACAACCCGGTCGTAGGGTGTCGCCATGGCCTTTACGCAAGAACTCCCCCGCGCCCTATCCCCATCCCGCCTCGGCGATTTCCAGTCCTGTCCCCGCAAGTACCAGTACGGCTCCATCGAGCGGATCCCCCAACCCCAGACCCGGGCGACGGCCAAGGGCCGTTTCGCCCATTTCGTGTTCGAGAACCTCTTCAAACTCGCCGGCCCCGAGCGCACGCTCGACGCCGCTCGGTCGTTTGTTGACGGTGCCCGCGACGCCACGTTCGACGAGGCCACCCGCACGGACCTGAACGCGGACGACGCGCTGCTCGAGTCGATGACCGGCGAGGTCGAGTTGATAATCGACTCCTACTTCGCGATGGAAGATCCCACCAAGGTCACCGTGGAGGGAATTGAGCGTCCGGTGCGCGTCACGATTGACGGGGCGCCGCTGTACGGAATCCTCGACCGCCTCGACCGCGACCCCGACGGTTCGCTCGTCATCGTCGATTACAAGACCGGTCGGGCCCCCAAGGGCCAGTGGGCCGAGCGGGCCTTCGCCAACACCGAGCTGTACGCGGCGCTCGTTCAAGCCGACCCCGAGATCGGCGAACTACCCACCAAGATTCGCCTTCTCTACGTGAACGAGGGCGTGGTGCATCCGAAGGACGTGACGCCCATCGTGGCTAACGCCCGGGCCGCTGCCGCCACGGGAGCTTGGAAGAAGATCACCGAGTTCTACGAACGAGGCGAGTTCACGGCCACGCCGAGCCCCAGCGCCTGTCGTTTCTGCGCGTACAAGGACCGTTGCAAGGCCAGTGGTGTGAAGGTCGCGGAGTGACCCACCCGTAGTCTGAATTCGTGGTCAGTTTTTCCCTGTCATACGACTATCGCTGTCCGTTCGCCAAGAACATCCACCTCCACATGGTGGCTGCGCTGCGTGCCGGAGCTGAATTCGACGTCACCTTCTCGCCTTGGACGATGTCCCAGGGCTACCGGGATTCAAACGCCCCGGACGTGTGGGACGACCCTCTCAAAGACGCCGACCTCTTGGCTCTCGCGGTCTCAACGTCGGTGCGCGACCTCCAGCCCGAGTCGTTTCTCGACGTGCACGAAGCCCTCTTTCGCGGCCGACACGAAAAGGCGATTCGCCTCGCGAGCTGGGGCGACATCGAAAAGGCTCTGGAAGGTGTCGCTGTTGACCTCGACCGTGTCCGCGAGGACGTCGCTTCGCGTCGCCCCCACCGAGTGATCGGCGAGACCTTCCGTGAGTTCGAAAAAGTGGAAGCCTTCGGAGTGCCGACGTTCGTCGTGAACGCAGACGCGACCTTCGTGCGCTACATGGATCCGCCGGGCAGCGACCCCTCGGTTTCAGTGGAACTGATTACCTCGCTGTTGACGCTGATGACCAACCGGTCAGCGCTGAACGAGTTCAAGCACACCCGGGTGCCCTTCTAGGGCTACGCCATCAGGCGGAAAATCGCCTCCAGCAGCGCCACGAGACCGAGGACCAGAGCGGGGGCGGCACCCTTGATGCCGTGTCCGCGGCGAAGGTGCACGACGACGGCCCCACCCATCAACGCGGCGAGGCACCACGCGGCCAGGTCGTTCACGAGGAACCAGAAGCCCCCGGTGGCGCTGAGACCACACACGAGACCCACGGCACCGAGCGCCTCGAGGACTCCAATCCGCTGAAAGGCGGCCTTGGTGAAACCGACGTGCTCAGCGGCGGCGGACATGGCGGTGCTGAAGAACACCTTCTGCAACCCCGAGGTCAAGAAGGCGAGAAACAGAGCGAGCGACAGAATCGCGGCAACAGCGGACATGTGATTTCCTCCCGAAAGTTCAATTCTACGAACCGGACCTCTCGAAACTGGGGATTCCCCTCGCCGGTAGCGTGGGCGCATGGCTCAGCGCATCGGCGTGGTTGGCGCCGGCCAACTCGCGCTCATGATGATTCAACAGTCCGCTGAAGCCGGCGTGCACGTCAGTGTTCTCGCCACGTCGACAGACGAGCCAGCTGCTCGAGAAGCCGACGGCGTTTCTCTGGGTCGGGGCGACGATCTCACCGCTTTACGAGAGTTTGCGAAATCAGTCGACGTCCTCACCTTCGACCACGAGTTGGTTGACCTCGAAGCCCTAGCCACACTTGAATCCGAGGGCGCGGTCTTTCGGCCCTC
>CAWUMA010000120.1:0-2799 GCA_963923835.1 uncultured bacterium | reverse complement strand
CGTCGCCACTGGTTGTCGGGCGTGAGTCCGCGCAGGAGCGCCACGAGGACGACGGCACCGGCGAGCTCAACGAGGGGTTGGACGACGCCGACAATCGTGTGGGTTGACGCCGACACCCCCACGAGATGGAGCACGGAAGCGATGAAGGTGCCCAGGCACACCGACGGGGTCGTGATGATGCGCAACATCGTCGGAATCTTGAGCGCCGTGGGGCTGAGCCAACCCCAGCCGTTGCCGGCCAACCAGGTGACAATGACCAAGGGTTCCACGGCGATGAAGAGATCGATGAGATGGCGTCGAAGTCTCACGCGCCACGGCAGACCCGCCCCGGCGGCGAGAGCGACAAAGACCGCACCGGCGAGGGCCGGCAACTTGACCGTCGCGGCCAACGAGAAGACCGCGATGGCCCACCGCGTGTGCCCCTTCACCGCGAGAACGCCCGCACCGGCCACGAAGGCCAGCATCAAGAGATCGTTGTGGGCCGATGACATACCCGAAGCCAGTGCGAGGGGGCTCAACACGGCAATCCACAGCGCCACCGAGGGATCTGCGCCCAGCCGTCTGGCCACCATCGGAACGAACAACACCATGACGGCCACCGAGGCGAGGGCCAGAATCCGAAATCCAAAGATTTGAGACATGAGGTGCGGTCCGGCGACATTCACCACCAACTTGGTGCAGAGCACCCACAGGGGGCCGTAGGGCGACGTGGTGTTGCGCCACACTTCGGCCAGCGAGTCCGCCCACACGCCGTGAACCGTTCCCAGCGGGGCCACGTGGTACGGATTGAGGCCTTGCGCCGCAATGGTGCCCTGGGCCGCGTAGCTGTAAACGTCACGGCCGAACAGCGGGACTCCCAGCGCCAGGGGGCCGCCCCACGCGGCGAGAAAGAGAGAGGTGGTGCGGCGGGTCAGGAACCCGCGACGGGCGTGAGCACCGAGCAGAACCCACGAGGCCACGAGCAGGGCCAGGCCGACGTAAAACCAGACGTGCGCTATGCCGTATGACAGGAGCGGCCCCTCCCACCACCAGCGGTAGGAGTGCGGCCGGGGAACCGAGCCAATCGAGGACGCGGACAACACCAGGGCGAGACTGCCGAGGAGTCCCGTGGCGAGAAGAACCCACCAGGGCGCAGTGACGCGCACGCGTTCGGTGAGCCGAGTCACGACTGACGAGATTAGTTCTCGGTTTCGACTGTGAGAGCCTTCTCGCGGCCATCCTCAGCGGGGCTGAGACGGTGGCGCAAGTCGAGCATGAGCGCACAGGCCACGCCGGCCGTCACGGCCGTGCCGAGTGGCCACCAATCGCCGGCTCCCGACGTGAAGTAGAGCGAAGTCACCAGCGGGGCGATGCTGCCGGCCATGCCCCAGGTCGTGCCCGCGGCGCTGTTGTACCGGCCGCGCAGATGTTCGGGGGCCATGTCATTGACGAGGGCCGACCCCACGGGTTGCAGCAACATTTCGCCCACGGCGAAGATCACCGTGGCGACACAGAGCGCGGCGACCGCGGTCGTGGGAGTCAGGGCCAGCGACCCAGCGAGCACGAGCCAGTAGATCACCCACAGCCCGCCGACGAGGCCAAGGATTCGCGCCCGACTTCGACCCTGGATCTTGTTGACGACCCAGAACTGGAGGATGACGATGGTCGAAGTGTTGAAAAAGAGAATGAGACCGATGGCGTGAACCGACACGTGGAGGTTGTTCACGGCGAAGAGGGAAAAGCCCGAGTCGAGAGCGGCGTACCCACCGAGGGACAGAATGAGTGACGCGAAGATGTACCGCAGGAATCGCTTGTCGCCGATGACCACTTCCCAGCCCTCGGCCGCTTTGACGTCGTCATCGAGGTGCTCGGTGAAAGGTCCGCCCCACTGACGCAGGCGCGAGTACGACAGGGCCGCGGCAACCACCGTGCCGGCGTTCAGGAGGTAGAGCGCCGTGAAGGTGGCGGGGTGGTGCAGGTCCACGAGCGCGGCGGAAGCGAGCGCTCCGAACCCGATGGCCAAATTCACAATCATGAAGTTGAGGCCGAATGCGCGCTGGCGATGTTCGGAGGGAACCAGGCGCGAGAGGAGTACGGCATTGGGCCCCCACGACCCTCCTCCCACGCACGCCAGGGCCACGGCCGAGACGAGCGTGGCCGGAGTGCTCCGCGAAAAGGCCCAGGCCACGAGTGCGAGGGAGTTGGCCGACATGGAGAACATGGCGACCGGCCAGGGGCCGAATCGGTCAATGGCCGTTCCCCACACCGGGGTCAACAGAACGCCGATCAACGAGGAAGCGGCGAGCAGACCCGCCGCGAAGGCTGTGGAGTGACCACGGACGTTGTGGAGGTAGACGACAAACATCGACAGGGTGAGCCCCATGCCCGTGCAGCCCAGGAAGACGCTGGTGTAGAGGAAACGGATCGGCTGGGTGATTACTTCGCGAAAATCGGCGGGTACTAAACGATCCGTCACCGACACGAGGTGAAATCCTACTGAAAAGTATTGAAATTCGGGCTACGACGGTTGGCGGAGTTGGTTTAACTTTGCGAGCAGGTCGGCGGGGTCACCCGAAACCGACACGACTTTTGCGCGGCTGGTCACCCCCGATTCCAGGATGACGTTCCGCCGAGGGACGCCGAAGGCGTCCGCGACGGCCGCGAGCACCGCCTCGGTGGCCGCGCCGTCGACGGCCCGAGGCTGGACTCGAACCCGGAGGGCGTCCCCGTGGGTGCCACCCACTGAGGTCCGACTGACCCCCGGAGTCACGTGGAGGGAAATTCGTAGACCCACCTCGTCAGTATGGCTGTCATCGTGCC
>CAWUMA010000119.1:0-2833 GCA_963923835.1 uncultured bacterium | reverse complement strand
ACGCGGCCACGGCCGACGTGTCGAACGGTGCCGCTCTGTACGCCTTGAACTGCGCGGCCTGCCACACGATCGAAGGTTCGGGTGACGCGCTGGCCCGCTACACCTTCGCGCCCTCGCTGCGGAACATTCCCGACTACCAGGTCGCCGAGGCCATCCGCACCGGCCCCGGCAACATGCCCCGCTTCACGGGCAACCTGAGTGACAAGCAGGTCAACGACATCGTCCGTTTCGTGACGACCTCGATTCAGCACCCGAACAACCCCGGTGGGTTCGGTCTGGGTGGTCTGGGTCCGGTCGCCGAGGGCTTCGTGGGTCTGGCGCTGGGCGTCGGACTGCTGGCCCTCTTCGGATACTGGGTAGGAGAGCGTGATGAGTGATATTCACACCCCGGTCGCCTTACGCGGCCTCGACCCGAACGACCCACACCTGCAGCCGGCCGCGCGCCGTCCCGAGCTCGTGGAACGCGTCATCGCGTTCTGCTTCGTGCTCGGTCTGCTCTCGGGCGTGGGCTTCTTGTACGTGTACATCACGAACCGTGCCCCGTGGTACCTGGGCACGACCCTCGGATGCGCCTTCTTGTTCCTCGGTATCGGTCTGATCGCCTGGGGTAAGTACCTCATGCCGCGCGGACCGTTCGTCGAAGAGCGTCACCCGCTGCGCAGCACCGACGCCGAGCGCGACGCCATGGCGGCCGCGATCGTCGAGCGCGGTGGTTCGGTCGTCAAGCGCCGCCGCGTGTTGGGTGGTCTGCTCGGTGGCGGCATGGGTGTCGTGGGTCTCGCGACCATCGTGCCGTTGCTGCGTTCGCTGGGACCGATGCCCAAGGGCACGTTGTTCCACACCGACTGGCGCAAGGGCTCGTACGTGGTCGGCCAGGATGGTCGCCGCGTGCACGTGACCGACCTCGCCGTGGGTTCGATTCAGACCGTCTTCCCCGAGGGCACCCAAGACACCGAGCGCGGCCAGGCCGTGAACCAGACGGTGATCGTGCGCGTGTCGAACCGGGACTTCACGACGATGAAGGGCCGTGAGAACTGGGCCCCCCAGGGCTACGTGGCCTACTCGAAGCTGTGCACCCACCTGGGCTGCCCGGTTGGTCTCTACGAGCAGCAGATGCAGTTACTGGTGTGTCCGTGCCACCAGTCGATGTTCGACGTCACCAACGGTGCCTACCCGAATTTCGGTCCGGCGCCGCGGCCTCTGCCCCAGTTGCCGCTCTACGTCGACGCGCAGGGGTACCTGCGCAGCCAAGCTGACTACAACGAGCCCGTTGGGCCTGGATTCTGGGAGCGCGCATGAGTGAAGCGACCACCAAGCGGGCGGCCCGCGCCGCGCTCGGCCGGTACGGCCGCGTCGGAAAGGCCGTCTCCGAACTCGACGAACGCCTCGGCGTCGCCGCCGGCGGACGGAGTTTCCTCGACAAGATATTCCCGGACCACTGGTCCTTCATGCTCGGTGAGATCGCCCTGTACTCCTTCGTGGTGCTGCTGGCCACGGGCATCTTCTTGACCCTGTACTACGTGCCGAGTCAGGCCATGGTCACGTACCACGGTTCGTACGCACCGCTGTACGGTCAGCGCGTCACGCAGGCCTTCGCCTCGACGGTCGACCTGTCGTTCAAGGTTCGCTCGGGTCTGTTGATGCGTCAGATGCACCACTGGGCGTGCGACATCTTCGTCGGCGCCATCGTGGTGCACATGGCACGCGTGTTCTTCACCGGCGCCTTCCGCAAGCCGCGCGAGCTCAACTGGACGCTCGGCACGACCCTGCTGATCCTGGCCATCACGAACGGCTTCCTCGGCTACTCGCTGCCCGACGACCTCGTCTCGGGTACCGGTATCCGTATCGCCTACTCCATCATCGAGTCAGTTCCCGTGGTCGGCACCTACCTCGGCTTCTGGGTCTTCGGGGGCAATTTCCCGGGCACGGCCATCATCCCGCGTTTCTTCACCCTGCACGTCTTGTTGATCCCGCTGATCATCCTCGGTCTCGTGGGTGGTCACCTCGCGCTTCTCGTGCGCCAGAAGCACACCCAGTTCCCCGGACCGGGCCGCACCGAGAACAACGTCGTGGGTTCGCCGATGTTCCCGGTCTTCATGGCCAAGACCACCGGCTTCTTGCTCGTGGTCTCGGGCGTGACCGCTCTGCTGGGTGCCTTCGCTCAGATCAACCCGATCTGGCAGTTCGGCCCCTACGACGCTTCGCGTATTTCGTACGCCGTGCAGCCCGACTGGTACATGGGCTTCCTGGACGGCGCCCTGCGTATCTGGCCGTCGTGGACGTTCCACTCCTTCGGTCACACCATCCCGCTCGAGGTGACGATTCCCGCGGTGATTCTGCCGGGCATCATCTTCAATATCGCCTTCGCCTGGCCGGCCATCGAACGCAAGATGACCGGGGACCACGCGATGCACCACCTGTTGGACCGACCCAGCCGGGTGCCCCAGCGCACGGCCATCGGCGCCACGCTGCTGTCGTACCTCTTCATGCTGTTCATCGCGTCATCGACCGACGTGATCGCCAACTACTTCCGCCTGTCGCTCAACGACGTGTTGTGGGCGATGCGCATTTTGGTCGTTGTGATTCCGGTTCTGACGTATCCCGTCACGCTGGCCATCTGCCGGGAGATGTCGCGCGTGTCCGGTGCCGGTAAGCGCAAGACCGCCAACGTGGTGACCTTGACGGCTCAGGGTGAGTACGAGGCGACCCCCGCTCCGGCCTACGTCGACGACGCGGGCCACGAGCTCGCTCCCGTCGAAGTGCCGACTTTCATCGCGGAACCCGCGTCGAGCAACGGCTCGGGCGTTCGCACCGTCGACCGCTGAACCGCTCG
>CAWUMA010000118.1:0-2862 GCA_963923835.1 uncultured bacterium | reverse complement strand
CCCACTCGACCTGGGGCATGAATCCCATATCGGCCATGCGGTCGGCTTCGTCCAGCACGAGAATGTCGAGACCCTCGACATTCACTTCACCGCGATCACCGAGGTCAATGAGGCGCCCCGGGGTGGCGATGATGATGTCGCAGCCCTTGCGGAGTTGCTTCACCTGACGTTCAATATCTGCGCCGCCGTAGACGGCGCAGAGCCTCAACCCCAGAGCCTGACCGAGGGGTTCGAGAACCTCGAAGACCTGAACCGCCAGTTCCCGCGTGGGCAGCAACACCAGTCCGCGAGGGCGGGCCGGTGGGTTAGGACCAAGGTCGGGGGCCGGCGAGGCGGCCACGCGCTGGAGCATCGGTAGGCCGAAACCCAACGTCTTGCCTGATCCCGTCTTGGCTTTGCCACACACGTCCCGGCCGGCGAGGGCGTCTGCAATGGTCATTGCTTGAATAGGGAAGGCCTGGACGATGCCCTGAGCCTCCAGGGCGGCGCACAGGTCGGGGTGGACGTTCAAATCACGGAACGTTTGTTCGGTGGCGTACGAGTCCTGGGGACCCGCCGACACCTGGGGGTTGTCACTCACGGTTGTCGCTTCTCGGTTGGACCCGAAACCGACGTTCGAAAATGGGCCCCGCCCCTCTGCGGGCGTCGTTCTTTAGTCTAGGTGCCGCACCACACACCAAGGAGATGACATGGCGCGACTCGAACCTGGCCGCAAGGCTCCCGCTTTCACTCTGCCCAACCAGCAAGGTAAGGCCGTGTCGTTGAAGGACTTTGCCGGCGAGCGCGTCGTGCTCTACTTCTACCCCGCCGACGACACTCCGGGCTGCACCAAGGAGGCCTGTCAGTTCAACGACGAGTTAGCCGGACTCAAAAAGCTCGGTGCGCGTGTCATTGGTGTGTCACCCGATGACGCTGCGTCCCACGTGGCCTTTCGCAAGAAGTACGGATTGAAGTTCGATCTACTCAGCGACCCCGACAAGAAGGTCATGGCCGCGTATGGCGCGTGGGGCGAAAAGATGATGTACGGAAAGAAGGTCATCGGCGTCATCCGCTCGACGTTCGTCATCGGTCCCGACGGCAAGATTGAACAGGCCTGGTACGGCGTTCGCGCGGACGGCCACGCCGCCAAGGTGAAGGCGACGCTCGGTTAGTTACCGAGGTGGCGACGCACCGTGCGGATGCGGTGCCAGAAGAACCAGGCGATGAGAACGGCGAGGATGACGATCATCGGCGCCTGGAACTTGTGGAAGACCGAACTCACGTGCTCCCAGTTGAGACCAGCCGAGTAGCCCAGTGCCGCCAACAGGCTCACCCACGCGGCCGAGCCCAACACGGTCAACCCGGCAAAAGGGCCTCGCTTCATCTCGGCCATGCCCGCCGGCACCGAGATGGCGCTACGCACCACGGGGATGACACGACCCACGAGGACCGACCACCAGCCGTACTTCGCGAACCAGCCCTCGGCCGCGTCGAGGTCTTTGTGGGTGAGAAGAATCCACTTGCCCCACCGATCGACGATGGCGCGACCCGCCGTGCGGCCCACTTCGTAAGCGATGACTGAACCAATCAGCGAACCCACCGTGCCAATGAGGATGACAATCGGCATCGAAAACGGGTGGGCGAGGCCGACCGACTGGGCCACCAGTGGCGTGCAGAGCGCTCCCGCGAAACCGAAGGTCACCTCCGAGGGGATCGGCGCGCAGGCCGACTCAATGATGGCCAGAATAAAGAGGGCCACGTAGCCGTGCTGGGCGATGAAGGAGGACATGAAGCCATTCTTACCGGCGACGACCGACAAAAACGGTTACTTCTGATGAAGCGAGCACCAATAGGTGGTGCGACCACCAATCGTTGCTGAGCGCATCGCTCCTCCGTCACGTGGACACACACCACCGGGGAAACGTCCCTCCATGTGGTCGCCGAGGTGTGAACCACCGCGCCGTTGCAACGTGCGCATCGTGGTGCGAAAGGCCGTAAAGAGTTTGTCCCGCTGGTCCTTCGTCAGGGTTCCCGTCGGTGTCCGCGGATCGATACCGGCGCGAAAGAGCATTTCGTCGCCGAGCAGGTTTCCGACACCGGCCACCACCGACTGGTCCAGCAAACGAGCCTTGATGGCGGGGCCGTCACCCCGCGAGATGGTGACGATGTCGTTGAACTCGCGACGGGTGAGACTCAAGGCATCGGGACCCAGTTCATCGAGGTCGGGTTCGATCTCCACCCGGGCCAGGCGCCGGGGGTCGTGCAATACCAGCCGACGTCCGTCTTCAAATTCCAGCCCGGCGCGGATCCAGCCAGAGCGGTAGGTGTGCGGGCCGTAGAACAGGCCCTCAATCCCCGCGTCCCCATCCAGCAACAAGACGCCCGTCATGCCGAACCTCATGCCCAACAACGGGCCGTCGGTTTCCATCAACATCAACTTGCCGCGCCGGCTGGTACCGGTCACGGTGAGTCCACGGACCGTTCTCCCCCAGGCGGAGGCACTGGTGAGCTTCTTCGCCGCGTACGCATCGGCCCAGCCACGCGACACGGTGGCCCCGACGCAGCGTTCAGCCACGCTTCGGTAGGACTCAACCTCGAGAATTTCGGGCACGAGGGCGAAGCGTACCGCCGGAGAATGGCCTTTCGGCCGTCACTAAGGTTGATGTATGGCCGTTGAAAAGCCGCATTGGAAAGAACTCTTTAGCGAAGTTGTGACGTCGGGGCTCTGCACGGGATGCGCCGCGTGCATTGTCAGCTGCCCCCACGACGTCTTGGACTACGACGCTCAGGGAGGCCACTACAAGCCCTTCCATCTCGACATCGACGGCGGCCGCACCGACTGCACCCACGGCGAAAAAGGCTGCACCATGTGCACGCGAGCCC
>CAWUMA010000117.1:0-2884 GCA_963923835.1 uncultured bacterium | reverse complement strand
GCGAGAGCTTGCGCCACCTCGTCACGGATATCGAGGGGCGCGAAGAGGTTGCTCACGGGTGCGAATAGTAATGTTCGCGAGATGACGACGGTGTCCGACGAACTCTGGGCCGAACTCCGCCGACGCGCCCGCGCCGCTTCCGCCCGTGCGTACGCTCCGTATTCCCACGTGCACGTGGGCGCAGCCGCGGTGACCGACACCGGCGTGTTCGCCGAGGGCTCCAACGTCGAAAACGCCAGCTTCGGCTTGACGCTGTGCGCCGAATGCTCGCTCGCCAGCGACCTCACCCGACAGGGTGGCGGCCACCTGATCGCCGTCAGCATCGTGGCCGGCGACGGCCAGCCCATCGCCCCCTGCGGACGGTGTCGTCAGGTGCTGTTCGAGCACGGCGGCAATGATCTTCTGATTGACGGGGGCGAATCGGCGCCGCCGACCACCCTGGCCACGTTGCTACCCATGGCCTTCGGCCCCGACGACCTCGCGCCGCGGGCCACCCCGTGATCTACAGCGCGCCCGAGGTCATCGCCACCAAGCGCGACGGACGGACTCTCGACGACGGCGCCATCACCTGGTTCCTCACCGCGCACCAGGCCGGTGTCGTCTCCGACGAACAGATGGCCGCGCTGCTGATGGCTGTGTTCTTCCGTGGACTCGATGACCGCGAACTCGCCACCTGGGCCGACGTCATGATTCGCTCCGGTGAGCGTCTTGACCTTTCCGGACTTGATCGCCCCACCGTGGACAAGCACTCCACCGGTGGTGTGGGCGACAAGATCTCGCTGATCTTGTGCCCCCTCGTGGCGGCCTGTGGCGCGGCGGTGCCCCAGCTCTCCGGCCGTGGACTTGGCCACACGGGCGGAACCCTGGACAAGCTCGAAACCATCCCCGGTTGGCGGGCGCGCCTCTCTAACGAAGAGGTATTCGCCCAGCTCCGCGATCTCGGCGTAGTGATCTGCGCGGCCGGCGACGGACTCGCCCCCATCGACCGGGCCCTCTACGCCCTGCGTGACGTCACCTCCACCGTCGAGTCCATCCCCCTCATCGCCTCCTCCATCATGTCCAAGAAGATCGCCGAGGGAACCGACGCTCTGGTCCTGGACGTGAAGGTGGGGCGTGGAGCCTTCATGAAGGAGCACGACCGCGCCGCCGAACTGGCCCGTCGCATGGTGGGATTGGGTCGCGCCCACGGCGTGCGCACCCGGGCGCAGCTCACGGCCATGGACATCCCCCTCGGGCGTGCGGTGGGCAACGCGCTCGAGGTCACCGAGTCCGTCGAGGTGCTGCGCGGTGGCGGACCCGACGACATCCGCGAACTCACCCTCGCCCTCGCCCGGTCGATGGTCGATCTCGCGGGACTGAGCGTCGATCCCGCGACCAAACTGGACGACGGTTCGGCGTACGAGGTGTACCAGCGCATGATCGCCGCCCAAGGTGGCGACCCCGACTGGGTCGCACCACTCGCCGCCCACCAAGCCGTGGTGCGCGCCGAACGATCCGGCGTGGTCACCGACGTCGAGGCGCTGACGGTCGGACTGGCCGCCTGGCGCCTCGGAGCGGGACGCGCCCGCAAGGAAGACGCGGTCAGCGCACTGGCGGGCGTGACCGTGCGG
Source organism: uncultured bacterium (assembly GCA_963923835.1). Lineage (GTDB taxonomy): Bacteria > Actinomycetota > Acidimicrobiia > Acidimicrobiales > RAAP-2 > RAAP-2. The sequence goes on along the minus strand of CAWUMA010000117.1, from coordinate 1,274 downwards.
GTGCGGCCGGGCGACGAAGTCTCAGAGGGTGACGCCCTCTTCGACGTCTACGCCGACGACACGTCCCACCTCGAGGCGGGACTCGCCTCGCTGGCGGGGGCGGTCACCATCGGCGACGAGGCGCCCGCCGCCTCCCCCGTTCTCCTTGAAGTAATTGGGGACTAGTTCGCTCGGTAGCCTCGGTTGATGGCCACGGCGCTCACTCCCGACATCATCCGCGCCGCGCCGAAGGTTCTGCTGCACGACCACCTCGACGGTGGACTGCGCCCCCAGACGATTCTCGAGTTGGCGCGTGACTCCGGGTACGACCTACCGACCGACGACCCCGAGGAACTGCGCCGGTGGTTCATCGCCGACACCCCGGGGGGTGACCTCGTCACCTACCTGCGCGGCTTCGCCCACACCACGGCCGTCATGCAGACCCCCGACCAGATCGCCCGCGTGGCCGCCGAGTGCGCCCTCGACCTCGCCCGTGACGGTGTCGTCTACGCCGAAGTTCGCTTCGCCCCCGAATTGCACCTTGAGCGCGGGATGACCATGGAAGGTGCGGTGCGGGCCGCCCTCGAAGGGTTCGCGAGTGGATCGCGCGAAGCCGCGGCTGAGGGCCGACCCATCGTGGTGCGCACCCTGCTGTCGGCCATGCGCCAGGCCCACGTGAGCACGGCCGTCGCCCGGGTCGCCGTCACCCTGCGTGACGAGGGCGTGGCCGGTTTCGACATCGCCGGACCCGAGGACGGTTTCCCACCGACCGAGCACCTCGAGGCCTTCGAGATCATTCAGCGTGAGAACTTCCACCTGACCATCCACGCCGGCGAGGCCTTCGGTCTGCCCTCCATCTGGGAAGCGATCCAGTTCTGCCACGCGGAGCGTCTGGGTCACGGGGTGCGCATCGTCGACGACCTCACGCGTGACGGCGACACCTGGCGGCTCGGCCGACTCGCGCAATTCGTCCGCGACCGGCGCATCCCTCTCGAGGTCTGTCCGACGTCCAACGTGCACACGGGCATCGCCTCCTCGGTCGCGACCCACCCCATCGAAACACTCCGCCAACTGCGCTTTCGTGTCACCGTGAACACGGACAACCGACTGATGAGCGGCATCTCGCTCTCCAGTGAATTCGCCGCCGGCGCGCAGGCCTTCGGGTGGACCCTCGAGGACATGGAGTGGATGACGGTGAACGCCGCCAAGAGCGCCTTCTACGCTTTCGATGAGCGACTCGATCTCATCAACCGGGTCATCAAACCCGGGTTCGCGGCCCTTCGCTCAGCCCAGTA
>CAWUMA010000116.1:0-2899 GCA_963923835.1 uncultured bacterium | reverse complement strand
AGAGCCACGCCCACGAATTGGCGCCAGTTGGGGTCGTAGTCCACCCACTCCTTGGCCCCCTCGCGTGGAACGGGCTGTTCGGCCACCGTAGGGAACGTGCCGTGCCACGGGGCGCCGGGTTCGAGCCACTGACTGGCCAGGACGGCACGCAACTGGGCCCGCGCCCGGTCAACGTCGCCGTCTCTCAGATCGGCGTAGGCCGAGAGGGCCGTTTCGCGCACCGAGTGCAGATTCAGGGCCGAGAGGTCGTGGCCCGGTGTCACCCCGGGGGCCAGGCGCAGGAGGTTGGTCTGCGGGTCGAACAGTTGGTCCTGGATTTTTTTCAACTCGCCGAGAACACCCATTATTTACGTAGGGTACGGCCTTCTTCCTTCTCTCAGGAAACTCTGAGGCGATACGCAGGGAAATCACAGGAACGCCGTCGTATGTTCGCCGGGGTAAGCAAGTGCAAAGGAGCACCCATGAAGTCTCTGCGTCACACTTTTTCCCGGGCCGTTGCCGCCCTGGCCTTGTCCTCGTCGGCGCTGATCGTGGCGCCGCTCACGGCTACGGCCGCGACCGCCGTCAGCGCTGCGCTCTCCACCGTGGCGGTGTCATCGAGTTCCGTGGCGGCCAACGGTGCGTCCCACGTGCAGGTGACCGTGACCGTCTACAGCTCGGCGACCTCCCAGCCCGTGGCCACCGGTGGTGACACCGTGGTGGTGACCTCGTCGGCTGGTTCCTTGAGCTCGGTCTCCGACAACGGAAACGGCACCTACTCGGCGACCCTCACGGCTCCCTCGGCCCCGTCGGTCGCGACCGTCGCTGCGAGCGTGAACGGCACGACCCTGACGGCCACCGCCACGGTGACCTTCGGTGCGGGCGTCACCTACAACCTGCTCGGTGGCACGGGTGGTCCCGTGGACCCGACGGTGTACGCCAATGGCGCCACCGTGACGGTTCTGTTCACGCCGGCCCCGGTGAAGGCCAATCGCTTCTTCGTCGGTTGGGTGACGGGCGCGGTGGGTGACGGGTCGTTCTACTCGGCCACCTCACCGACGCCGATCACCTTCTTGTTCACCGGCACGCCGGTGACCCTGTACGCCGTGTGGGCCAAGCGTGCCCCGACGACTCTCTCGTTCACCAATGGCGCGGGGGTGACCCTGTCGGCCCCGGCCACCGACTCGGCGACGCTGAACAGCACGTACCAGGTGCACGTGGTGACGAATTCTGACGCGGCGCCGATCTACGCCGCCGCCCCTAAGCGCAACTGCTCCGTCTCGTCCAGTGGCCTGGTGAGCGTGAGCGGTGGTGAGAACTGCATGGTCCTCGTGCGACTGCCGGGAACGGCCACGCACCTTCCGTCAGCCGCCGTGTTGCACTTGACCATCAACTCGTCGGCGCAGGCGCCACTGTCGATCACTTCAACGGCGGGCACCCACGGTACGCCGCTGGTGATCACCACCACGGGTGGCTCGGGCACCGGTGCCGTGTACGTCGGAGTGGTGGGGAAGGGCTCGGCCAAGTGCTTCACGCCCGACCACTTGAGCATCGTCGCCCCGCGCGCGGGGTCGTGCTCGGTCGTCGCCCTGAAACTCGGCTCGGGCTCCTACACGGCGGTGACCTCGGCACTCACGACGCTGACTTTTTCTTAAATGACAGGTGGCCCGGCCCACGGGTCAGCCTCGACGCCGGGTGGGTGCGCGCACTCACCCGGCGTATCTTTTTGCACCTATGAGGGTGCCTCATCCGACGCTGGGATTACCCCTCCCAAAACCTTGAGGAATATGTGAATTCCTGAAGTGGGGATGAATCGCGCCTTGGTGTTTGCCGGACTCGCATGGGAAGGCGTACTCTCTCGGCGATAAGTGATTCGCCATTACCAAGTGGGCTGGGGGCGACGAAGTGGGCAGTATTAATTGCAGTATCAGGAGGTGCGCCGATAGTGGCACGGACCGCTGACCGTGACGCGTCGGAAACCAGGCGCAGCATTCTCGAGGCGGCCGTGGTCGTGCTGGAGAAGGTGGGGCCCGATTCGCTCCGTCTTTCGGACGTGGCGGTGACGGCCAACGTGGGCACACCCACCATCTACTACCACTTCAAATCTCGCGAAGATTTGATCTTGAGTGCGCAGTTGCAGATCCTGTCAAAGGTCATGTCACCGCAAACGGGTTATCAGCATCAGTTTCACGTGCAACTTGACGAGGCCATCGACCGGGACGATCGCGACTGTTTCTGGAGAGTGTTCGACGAGTATCTGGTTCGCATCTGGGAGTCCGATCCCGTCGACCAGTCTTGGGCCGCCATCGTGCTCACTGGGGTCGGACAGCTCACTGCCGATCGTCGTGACGCACTGAACGAGGTGCAGGGAATCCGCGCCGTCACTGCCGACATCGTGGCCGAGCGCACCCGAGTGTTGCGTCGCGCCCAAGAAAAAGGTTGGATCGCCGCCGGCCTCGATGACATGATGCTGAACATTGTCTTTTTCATTTCACGATTCGGGCGAACGATGCCGCTGATGGCCGCCGAGTTCAAGGTCTCCCTCGAATCCGTGCGCAGCATGAGACGGGCCATTCTGGGGGAGTGACCGAGGCTCGGGGGCGACCCGAGTCCAGCCGTGCCGTGTTCGCGACGAACATGGCGAAACCCCTGATTCCTCTGGAAGACGTAGCCCTTGCACACCTGCGGGTGTTCGAAGAGGGATTAATCGAATTCAATTCCGAATGAGATTCGTCGAATGCTTTTGAATCTCGTCACAGGCGCGCCCTACCTTTTCCCTTGTGTCCTTCGACTCTTGACGGGCACAGTGGGCAATTAGGAGAAATATGCGCGCGAATAATTTGCGGCGTCTCGTGGGTCGACTCGGGTCGACCTCTCTCTCAACGATGCTGGTGATAGCCAGCTTCACTGTTGCATCCGG
>CAWUMA010000115.1:0-2902 GCA_963923835.1 uncultured bacterium | reverse complement strand
CGACTCGACGCGGTCACCGAATCGGTCACGTCGGCCCTCGACGGGTACGAGCCTCTCGCGGCGACCGGGCCGTTGTCTGAGCTCATCGACGACCTCTCTAACTGGTACGTCCGACGAAGTCGCCGCCGCTTTTGGCGCACCGACCCTTCGGCCCCGGCCAGTGATTCGCTCGCGGCCCAGGCCACGCTGCTCACGGTGCTGCGCACCCTCACCTCGTTGATGGCGCCCTTCACGCCGTTCGTCGCCGAACGCCTCTACCACGAGCTCTTTGAGGTCGCCGAATCCGACTCGGTGCACCTCACCGACTGGCCCGAGCGCGTGCCGGGTCGTCGCGACGTCGCGCTCGAAGAGTCGATGGACGTGGCGCGCCGTCTGACCTCACTCGGCCGGGCGGCTCGTGCCGAGGCCGGGGTGAAGGTGCGCCAGCCCCTCGCGCGCGCTCTCGTCTTCGTGCCGGCCGGTTCGCCACGTCCGCCCGAAGGTGTGGTCGAGGACGAACTCAACGTCGACGCGCTCGAGTTCGGAGGCGATTTGGGCGACGTGCTCAGTTTCGAGATTGTGCCCAACTTCCGACTGGTGGGACCCCTGCTCGGCGAGGCCGTGAAGGAGCTCAAGCCCGCGCTCGCCAAACTCGACTCGGCCGCCGCGGCCGACGCGCTCGAATCAGGTGGCACCGTACGCGTGGAACTGTCGACCGGGACGTTCGAACTCTCTGCGGAGCAACTCGAACTTCGCGTGAAGGGTCAGGGTGGTTACGCCGTGTCACGTGAGGGCGGCGAAGTGGTGGCCCTTGACCTCGCGATCGATGACGACCTGCGCCGCCGGGGATACCTGCGTGACGTGGTCCGCCAGATTCAGGACCTGCGCAAGAACTCCGGCTTCGACGTGGCCGACCGCATCATCGTCCACGTGACCGGACTCGACGACCTGTCCGAAGGCTTCACCACGCTCGCTTCCGAGGTGCTGGCCGTTTCCGTGCTCACCACGCCCGGGGCGGGGGAGGGCACGGCGCTCGACCTTGACGACGGCCGCGACGCGCGGGCCTGGGCGGTCCGGGCCTAGGCCGGTTCGCTGAGCTTCGTCAACAACGCGGCGAGGGTTTCGCGTTCGCGTTCGCTGAGACGTGACCCCATCGTCGATCCCAAGGTGTCGATGTGCACAGCCACGGCCTCTTCGAAGGCGCGGTTGCCCGCTGCGGTGATCGCCACGTACGTCGCGCGCCGATCCGTGGGGCAGGACTGACGCTCCACCAGACCGGCCTCTTCGAGTCGGTCGATGAGGCGGGTGGTGCCCCCGGTCGAGTGGAGAATGGCGTCGGCCACCTCGCTCATGGTGAGCCGACCCGACTCGCTGCGGCGCAGGCTCAAGAGTGTTTCGAACGTGGGCACCGAGAGGTCGCAGGTCGTTTCCAACGCGGCGCCGACCTCACGGGTGAGCCGCGCGTGAGCGGCGAGAACGAGGCCAAAGAGTTGGACCTGGGGGTCGTTCGAGGGGCAGCCGGTCTCGGGCATGGCCCTAAATTACCACATAATTGCGGGTAAAAATATTGCTTGCTAAATAGTTGCGGAAGCAACTAATATGTACCCAGCGGCGCAGACGCGCCGTTTTTTCAAGGAGAACAACATGAGCAACCTGCCCGCCCCCGGTGTCTACACCGTTGACGCCGTCCACAGTTCCGTGGCTTTCGTCGCCCGCCACCTCGTCGCCGCCAAGGTTCGCGGCAACTTCACCGAGTTCGAAGGCTCGGTCACCGTGGGTGACACCCCCGAGACCTCGTCGGTGCACGCCGTCGTCCAGGCCGGATCGATCACCACGAACAACGAGATGCGTGACGGTCACCTCAAGAGCGCCGACTTCCTCGACCTCGAGAACCACCCGACCCTGACCTTCAACTCGACGGCCATTCGCGCCAAGGGAGACGGCACCTACACGATGACCGGCGACCTCACGCTGCGCGGCGTGACCAAGTCGGTGGACTTCGACCTCGAGTTCCTGGGTTCGGGTCCGGGCATGGCCCCGGGCGTCACCGTGGCCGGCTTCGAGGCCCGTACGGAGATCGACCGCCGCGACTTCAACGTCAACTTCGATGGCGCCCTCGAGAACGGCAGCCTGGTCGTCGGTCACAAGATCGTCCTCGAGCTCACCATCGAGGCCAACAAGTCGTAGTCCCCACACGGGACTTCAGCCGGGGCCGGGGGCGTACGCCCCCGGCCCCTCGCTTTGTACGATGGTGCGTATGGACGAACAGGCCAAGCCGCGTAAGGCCCTCAAGGGAAGCCTGGGTGTTCTGGGGGCGTTGATCACCATCGTGTCGGTCTGGTGGTTCGCCCTGCGTCCTCGGCGCAAGTCCAGCGACGACTAGTCCGTGGCGAGCGCCTCCTTCGCGCCGCTGCGACACCGCAATTTCGCTCTCACCCTCGTCTCCTCGTTCGTCTCGTCCATCGGGACGTGGATGCAGTCGGTGGCGATGGGGGTGTGGCTGACCATCACCACTCACAACCCGGTGTGGCTCGGCGCCGTGATGCTGACCACCTGGTTGCCCGCCATCATCGGTGCGCCGCTCGGGGGCATCGTCGCCGACCGTTGGCACCGTCAGCGGTGGATTCAGATCATGAACGCCCTGATGGCCATCGGGGCGGCGGCTCTCGCGATTCTCGAATTGACGCACCATCTCACGCCACTCGAGGCCTGCATCATCGGGCTCGTTGAGGGTCTGAGCGGCTCCTCGTCGTGGGCGGCCTATCAGGGCCTCCTGCCCGACCTCGTCGAACGCGACGAGGTGCTGGCCGCCGTGTCCCTGTCGTCGGGCCAGTTCAACTTGGGTCGCATCATCGGTCCGACGGCCGCCGGCCTCGCTTTGGCCTTCGGATCGCCGGGTGTCTGTTTCGCCATCAACGCGGCC
>CAWUMA010000114.1:0-2907 GCA_963923835.1 uncultured bacterium | reverse complement strand
TTCGCCTAAAGGGCTTTGACGAACCGGTGACTGTCGGGGTAGGCCGCGAGGCCCCCGGGTCCCACGTCGACCTTCGTCCAACGCTCGCGGTGGTAGAGGGCGATCGCTTCGGGTTGGGCCCATCCGGTCTCTAGAAAAAGGTCGTGTAGTCCGCGCTCGCGCGCCAACTTCTCGGCGGCCGCCAGCAACGCCGCGGCCACGCCGTGGCGGCGCAGGTCGGGTCGGACCCAGAGTCGTTTGATTTCGCCCCACCCCGGGGCCACGGGCGCGAGGGGCCGCACGGCCACGCCGCCGGCGATGTGTCCGTTGTCGCGGGCCACCAGAAAGAAACCGTCAGGGTCTGCGAACTGGCTGAGGGGCTCCTCGTCGCCGGTGTGATCACCGCCGTAACGACGGTTGAGTTCGTCGACGGCCAGGTGGTTCAGAGCGCGCACCGCCGTCGAGGTGACGGCTTCGGGGGCGATGCTCACTTCCACGAAGGGGCACCTTACGGGTGTGCGGGCGCGCTTCGGTAGAATTGCGCAACCCTTTGTGAGGAGAGCCGTGTTCCGTCCCGTCAGCGCCGATCTGGATTTCGTCGCCCTCGAAGAGACGGAACTGCGCCGCTGGGCCGCCCACGACGTCTTCGCCCGTTCGATGTCGCTGCGTGAGGGTGCCGAACCCTGGGTCTTCTACGAGGGCCCGCCGACGGCCAACGGCAAACCCGGCCTGCATCACGTCTGGGCCCGTATCTACAAGGACCTCTTCTGTCGCTACCAGACGATGCGGGGCCACTTCGTGGCGCGCCGCGCCGGCTGGGACACCCACGGCCTGCCCGTCGAGGTGCAGGTCGAGAAGCAACTGGGCATCTCGGGCAAGCAGGCCATCGTCGACACGGTGGGCGTGGCCGAGTTCACCCGCCTGTGCAAGGAGTCGGTGCTCGTCTACGTCGGCGAGTTCGAGAAACTCACCGAGCGCATCGGTTACTGGACCGACATGGAACACGCGTACTACACCTTCACGCCCGAGTACGTGGAGTCGGTGTGGTGGCACCTCAGCCAACTCTTCTCGCGCGGCCTCTTGTACGAGGACCTCAAGGTCGTCCCCTACTGCCCGCGCTGCGAGACGGCACTTTCGAGCCACGAGCTGGGCCAGCCCGGCGTGTACACGGACGAGGTTGACGAGTCGTGCTTCGTCTCTCTACCCATCACCGACGCGGCCGCCCACCCGGCCCTCGCGGGGGCGACGCACCTCGCGGTGTGGACGACCACCCCGTGGACGCTTCTCTCGAACGTGGCCGTGGCGGTGAACCCCACCCTCACCTACGCCGTGGTCGGTGGCCACGTGGTGGCGCGTGAACTGGTGACCTCGGTCTTCGGCGAGGACGCCGTTATCACGGCCGAAATCTCGGGTGAGGATCTGCTCGGCGTGCACTACGAGCGACCCTTCGATGACGTGGCCCTGCCCGAGGGCGTGGACGCGTGTTACGTCGTGGGTGCCGACTACGTCACCACCGACGATGGCACCGGCCTCGTGCACCAGTCGCCGGCCTTTGGTGAGATTGACCGCCAGGTGGCGCGCCGAAATGGCCTTCCTACCTTGAACCCGGTCGGCCCCGACGGCTGCTTCACCTCGGCCGTGTCGTGGCTCGAGGGGCAAGCCGTGCGCGAGGCGAACAGCACCATCAACAACGAACTCGACAAGCGTGGTCGCTTGATCCGTCGCATGGACTACACCCACGCGCTGCCACACTGCTGGCGCTGTTCAACCGTCTTGCTCTACTGGGGCAAGCCCAGTTGGTACGTGGCGACCAGCCAATTCAAGGACCAGATGCTCGGCGAGAACGCGCAGATCGACTGGCACCCCGCCCATATCCGTGACGGTCGCATGGGTGAGTGGTTGGCCAACAACGTCGACTGGGCCCTGTCGCGCGACCGTTTCTGGGGCACGCCGCTTCCCATCTGGCGTTGCCCCGAGAACCACCTCACGTGTGTCGCCTCGCGGGAGGAACTCGGCCGCCTCGCCGGACGTGACCTGTCGGGTCTCGACCCGCACCGTCCCTCCATCGACGAGGTGGTCATCGGGTGTCCGACGTGTGGCGCCGAAGCGCGCCGCGTGGAGCCGGTCATCGACGCGTGGTTCGACTCGGGCTCGATGCCCTCGGCCCAGGTGGGGTACCCCCACGTGCCCGGTTCCGAGGCGGCCCGTCAATTCCCGGCCCAGCTCATCGTCGAAGCCATCGACCAGACGCGCGGGTGGTTCTACTCCCTGCTGGCGGTGAACACGTTGGTCTTCGGCCAGTCGCCCTACGAGCACGTGCTGTGTTTGGGCCACATTGTCGACGAGCACGGCCGCAAGATGTCCAAGTCCAAGGGCAACGTCATCGACCCGTGGGAGGTGCTCGACACCCGCGGTGCCGACCCGCTGCGCTGGTGGATGTTCTCCCAGGGTTCGCCGTGGACCTCGACGCGCGCGAGTTTCGCCGCCATCGACGCCTCGCTGCGCGACACCCTGGCGACGCTGTGGAACACCTTCTCCTTCTTCACGACCTACGCCTCGCTGAATGGGTTCAATCCCGACGACCCGCAGATTCCCGCCGAGGCCGACCGTCCGGCCATCGACCGCTGGATCCTCTCGCGACTCGACGCGGTCACCGAATCGGTCACGTCGGCCCTCGACGGGTACGAACCTCTCGCGGCCACCGGGCCGTTGTCCGAGCTCATCGACGACCTCTCTAACTGGTACGTCCGACGCAGTCGCCGCCGCTTTTGGCGCACCGACCCTTCGGCCCCGGCCAGTGATTCACTCGCGGCCCAGGCCACGCTGCTCACGGTGCTGCGCACCCTCACCTCGTTGATGGCGCCCTTCACGCCGTTCGTCGCCGAGCGCCTGTACCACGAACTCTTCGAGGTCGCCGAGTCCGACTCG
>CAWUMA010000113.1:0-2934 GCA_963923835.1 uncultured bacterium | reverse complement strand
GCCTCGTCGGAGTGGCGGAATAGGCAGACGCGCTAGCTTGAGGGGCTAGTGCCCGTAAGGGCGTGTGGGTTCAAGTCCCGTCTCCGACACCAGCATCTTCATTACGGGGTTGTACCTCGCCGGTCACTACCATGACGCCAGGGAGACTTGATGCCGTCAGTACTGATCACTGCTTTCGCCAGCCGCTCGGATGCGACCACCCTGGCCGACGAGGTTCTCACCGAACTTGATGCGATGGGCATCGATGCCGAATTCCACGTATTGGACGGGGTGCCACCCACAGGCCTGACACCCGATTCTTTGATTGTGTCACTCGGCGGCGACGGAACGTTTCTGCGTTCGGCCCGTTTGGCCCACGATGCGGACTGTCGAGTTCTCGGCGTTGAACTCGGTCGCGTCGGATTTCTGCTGGATGTGCCCCCCGCGGACATCACCCAACAGGTCAAATTGGCGCTGGCCAGCCCTCAGTTTGAGGGCCGTCTTGCACTGGCAATCACCTTGCCCGGAGCTTCGGACGCCGGATTCGCCCTGAACGAAGTACTCGTGGGCAGCTCAGAACCAGGTCGCATGGTCAGGGTTCGCACGTTCGTCGATTCCGATCCGTATCTGACTTACAACGCCGATGGGGTCATGGTGGCCACTCCCACCGGATCCACTGGACATAACTTCAGCGCGGGTGGGCCAGTCGTAGACGCCGGCATTCCCGTGATGCTGCTCACCCCCGTAGCGCCTCATTTCACGATTGATCGGACCATTGTGGTGTCGGACGCCCGCGTCATCAGACTCGAGGCGGTCGAACGAGGAGCGATGGTGTTTGCCGATGGCCATTCGATTGGCTCGCTTGACGCGGGTGAGTCGGTGACTATCTCCAAGTCGTCTCGCCCCGTCAAGGTGGTGGCCACGCGCCAGTCAGAACTCGTCAATCGACTTCGAAAAGGCCTCCGCGAGGGTCATGCCTAAGGCCAAACTGTGCGAACTCAGCGCTCGCCATCTGGGCGTGATTTCGGACGCTCAACTGGAATTCGGTGACGGCTTCAATGTTCTGACCGGTGAAACGGGGGCTGGGAAGACCCTGTTGTTGGGTGCGCTGGAACTGTGTCTTGGCGATGACGCCGCCCCTCGTCACGCCTTGTCAACCGAAACACGGGTCTCGTCCATCTTCGTAACGTCAGACGGTGTCGAGCGGTCCCTCGTTCGCGAGGTGACTCCGGCGGGTCGGTTACGAGGAATGATTGACGGAGTAGGGGCCTCGGCCGAGGCTCTGAGGAACACAGGCCGCGACCTCATCGTCATCCACGGACAGCACGACTCGCTGCGACTTCGCCAGAAGAACGAAGTTCTCAGGTTGATTGACGATTCAGGATCCGTGGACACGGGCGAGCTGGCGAGTGTTCGGCGTCGGCTCGACGACATTTCGTCGAAATTGATGGTGTTGGGTGGTGATGCCGGTCAACGTGAGCGTGAACGTGACCTCATCGCGTTTCAGGTTTCAGAACTTCGCGACGTGGCGATCTCGGGCCCCACCGAACTCTCCGATTCTCTCGAGGAACTCACCAGGTTGACGGAACTGCGAGACGGCCAAGCGGCCCTCCATCAGGCTGTGGAGGGTCTCGATGGGGACAGCGAGACGGCTGCGCTTCCCCTCCTGGCACAAGCGATTCGTTCCATTCCGGTCGGTATGGCATATGACGGCGCTCGCCAAATGCTTCGAGAAGCACTGGAAATGGCGCGGGAGGCCGTGAGTGGTCTCGGCTCGCTGCTGAACCCCGAGACTGCCCACGAAGCCCAAATATCGATTCTGGAAGCCCGAGTGGCTGCCTTGTCGGCTATTGCGCGAAAGTACGGCGGGACCTTGGAGGCGGCGGCGATTGAGTTAGAGAGGCTTTCGGCGCGACTGCACGAACTCGAAAACGCCGAGGAATCTCTCCAGGCCTTGGAAAGAGAAGCGCAAGATCTTCACGAGCGTGAAAGGGCTTTGGCGAGAAAGGCCCGTTCTGACAGGGAATTTGCGGCTGCGAAACTCACGGAGGCCATTCGTGCGCAACTGCCCCGAGTGGCTCTAGGTGCGGCGAGCTTGCGTTTCGCCGTGGACGGCGACGACGGAAGTGACGTCCAAATCCTGTTCCGACCCAACCCAGGCCTTCCGGAGGGGCCTTTAGCCTCGCTGGCGAGTGGTGGAGAGCTGAGTCGGGTTCTGTTGGCCCTGTCGTTAGAAACGACCTCGGGGGACGTCGTCGCGGTGTTCGACGAAGTGGACGCCGGCGTCGGAGGGCAGACGGCGCAACAGATTGGTTCATGCCTATCGGAACTGGGTGGTCGCCAGCAGGTTCTCGCCATCACCCATCTCGCCTCGGTTGCCGCACGCGCGGACCATCATTTTGTGGTCGAGAAGACGGTCATCGGCGGCATCACACAAACCGCGATCCGCAGGGTGTCGGGAGATGAAAGGGTGCGTGAAATCGCGCGCATGCTGTCGGGGGAGTCGGATTCCGTCGAGGCCCTCGCTTTGGCGCGGCGTCTCCTAGTCGGCGAATAACACGGCCAACCCGAGCGCACCGCTACGATGGTGCTCCGTGAAGGGCGCGGAACTCCAGTGACGAAGTACGTATTTGTGACCGGGGGTGTCGCGAGCTCCCTGGGCAAGGGACTCACCGCTTCGTCGCTCGGGCGTCTCTTAAAGTCCCGTGGGCTGAGGGTCACGATGTGCAAGTTGGATCCGTACCTCAACGTAGACCCGGGAACAATGAACCCCGGCGAGCACGGAGAAGTATTCGTCACCGAAGATGGCGGTGAGACTGACTTGGACCTGGGTCACTACGAGCGCTTCATCGATGAGCCTCTATCGAAAATCTCGAACCTGACCACCGGCCAGATTTATCAGAGCGTTATTCAGAAGGAACGGCGCGGGGACTACGTGGGCAAAACAGTTCAGGT
>CAWUMA010000112.1:0-2981 GCA_963923835.1 uncultured bacterium | reverse complement strand
GGCGGCGCTGCGCCTCGACGCCGATTAGAGGGCGACGTTTCCGAGCTGCTCGCGAATCGAGTCGGGCACGAAATTGTTCTCCTGCGTGGTCTCGGCCTCAACGAGTTCGACAAGACGCTGGGCCACTTCGGCCGGGTCGCGCTGATCGGTCGTCACGAAGTCACCGATCATCTTGAACAACGGGGTTTCCGAGGCGTTCAGCGACGACTCCCCGAACCATTCCCACATCGACTCGGCCATACGGTCGTTAAAGCCGGTGTTGTAGGGGCCGGGGTTGATCAGGGTGACGTCCACGCCCAGTGGGGCCATCTCGCCGCGCATGGCCTTACCCATGGCCTCGAGGGCGTGCTTGGTCATGGCGTAGGGGCCGAAAGTCGGGGCCGCGAGCACGCCGGCAATTGACGACATGATGATGACCCGTCCACTGCCACGCTTCACCATCCCGGGCAGCACGGCCTGGGTCATGGCCAATGTGCCAAAGACGTTGACTTCAAAGAGATGGCGTACCCGGTCCATTGGCACATCGGCCAAGGGACCTGTCTGGCCGGCCCCGGCGTTGTTAATGAGAACGTCGACGTCCCAATCACGCGCCTTGTCGACGTCGGATGTGGTCACGTCGATCACTTCCACCGTCGCCGTCGGGATCTCGGCTCGCAACACCTCGGCCTGGGCCGCCGTTTCGGTGGTCGCGATGACATGATGCCCGCGAGCCACCAGGGCTTGTGTCGCGAGCTTGCCGAATCCCGATCCGGCGCCGGTGATGAGTACGTTCTTAGCCATGACCCGACGCTAGGCGACGGGCGGGCCGGCCTGCCCGACTACTTCTTCTTGGGGCGCGACGGACGCTCGGAGAGCTTGTCACCCTCAAAGAAGTCAGTGGTGTCGCGGATCTCGGAACGACGCATCTTGCCGCGCTCCCGGAGCATCGACACCGACAGGCTCTCGAAGGCGAGGGCCGTGCCGTCCTCGTCGGCCGAGAAGTTCGCGATGTTTCCCGTGTGGCCACCGACGCGGCCACCCTCGAGGTAGGCGTCCTGATTGGCGCCGAGGAAGACGAACGTCCAGCCCTGCTCCTCGCGCTGGCGCACCAGATTGAAGATCGCCTCGCGGGTGTACTCGGTGCTCTGGTTCTCCTCGCCGTCGGTGAAGGTCACGAAGATGATCTGCTCACGCGGCTCGGCTCCGGCCGTCGCTTCGGCGCGAATCGTGGCGTCGGCGATGGCGTGACCCATGGCGTCGTACAGCGGGGTTCCCCCACGCGGGACGAAGGTGGTCGAGGTCAGACGCTCAATCTCCGTGATGGGCGCGGCCGAAGCCAGGACCTCGTGTGAGTCACCCGAGTCGAACTGAATCAGGGTCATGAGCGCGTCGGCGCCATCGGCCGCTTGCTCGGCCACGAAGGCGTTGAATCCGCCCACGACGTCGGAGGCGATGGAGTCCATCGAGCCCGACCGGTCGAGCAGGAAGAAGACGTGGGCAATGGTGGGGACGACCTTGGTGTCGTCGGTGGTGGTGGGGGTGATGGTGGTCATGGTTAATTTCCCTTCTGTTGGTGTGTTGCTCGAGCGACTCGCAGCAGCGCGAGTCGAATGGTGTTGCTTGTTAGTTGCCCCGGTTGTCGCTGAGAAACGCCTCGGCTTGAACCAGAAATTCCTGGCGGGCCTCTTCGTCAGAGCGGAGGTTCCGGGTGATGACCGTCGTGCGGCTCTTGGCATCGGGCGCACCAAAGGCCGTGATGAGCACAAAGCTCTCATCCTCCATGAACATCTCGCCGGTCAGAACCCATCCGTCCGCAGGGCGAGTTACCGTAGCCACCAAGCCCTCTGGCGCCGATTCCCACATCGGCTCAGTGACATTGGTCATGGTTACTTTCCCTTCGGTTGATCCGTTGCCCGTATGCCCCGCTCCAACACGAGACGAATCGTGTCGCTCATCGCCAGGCCCTGCTTGTTCCCAATGTCGGCGAGCCGCTCCAGCAGCTCCTCGGGAAGACGAACGCTGATGAGGTGACTCGACGACGAGCGGGCCTTGCGGGTGCTGCCGACGAACATTTGAGACGGTGACATCTTGTCCATGTACGACAGTGTATCACATTGTATTACATAACGCCGGACCTCCCGGTCGGGCGTGCAAAGACCCTCCCTCAGGGGTGTGACAGGTCCCGCGTCCGGGTTGCTTGAAAATGGCCCCGATCAGGGGCAATGGGCCTAGATCAGGCCGAGGGAGCGGACATCCTCGCGCTCGCCGATGAGTTCGTCGGTCGTGACCTTGATGCGCTCGGCGGCGAAGGCGTCGATGTCGAAGCCCTCCTTGACCGACCAGCCACCACGACCGTCGGCCGTCACGGGGAAGCCGAACGTGAGCCCCTCCGGGACGCCGTATTCGCCCTTCGAGGTCACCGCGACCGAGACGCAGTCGTCGGCGGCCGTGGCGTTCTCCAGGCCGTACACGGTGTCAATGGCGGCGTTGGCGGCCGAGGCGGCCGAACTGGCGCCACGGGCCTCGATAATGGCCGCACCGCGCTTTTGCACCGTGGTGATGAAGTCGCCCTTCAGCCAGTCATGGTCGGCGATCACGTCGGGGGTCTTGCGGCCACCCAGCGTGGTGTTGGCGAAGTCCGGGAACTGCGTCGACGAGTGGTTGCCCCAGATGGCGAGGTTCTTCACCTCGGCGACCGGCAGGCCGGCTTTCTTGGCGAGCTGGGTCTCGGCCCGGTTCTGGTCGAGGCGGGTCATCGCGAACCAACGGTCGGCCGGCACCTCGGGGGCGTTCTCCCGGGCGATGAGGCAGTTGGTGTTGCAGGGGTTACCCACCACGAGCACCTTGACATCGCTCGCGGCGTTGGCGGCGATGGCCTGACCCTGGGGCTTGAAGATGCCGCCATTGATATTGAGTAGGTCGCTGCGCTCCATGCCGGCCTTGCGCGGCACCGAACCCACCAGCAGGGCCCAGTTGGTCCCGTTGAAGGCGTGGTTCAGGTC